>JAGQHH010000014.1 GCA_020431945.1 Cyanobacteria bacterium HKST-UBA02
AGAGCCGGTGTCGAATGGTGCCCGGCCGGTGAGCAGGGCGAAGCCCACGGAGCCGATCGTATAGATCTCTGCCCGCTCGTCGTGATCGAGATTGCGAGCTTCGTCGGCGGACATATATCGAGCATCGGCGGAGGCTTCCGGATCGCGGTGCATCTCGAGCTTGACCGGACTGAAGTCGGTGACGACGACTGAGGGCTCGGAATTCATGTCGTCTAGGAAGATTATGTTTCCAGGTCTGATATCGGTGTGGGGATAGCCTTCTTTCAAGGCATAAACCAGGGCTTCGCAAACGCCGATCAAGATCATCACAGCTACATCGTAGCTGGGAGTGCCGTGCATCTCGAGGCACTGTTCGATGTTGAAGCCGTCTTTGTATTCCGTCACTACATATGGTGTTTTCTTATTCAGAATCCCGAAGTCGGTTATCTTGGCGATATTGGTATGGGTCAGCCGGGAAAGCTTCTTCATCTCCTGCTCGAAGAGCCGCAGGGCTTCGGGTGATATTTTCTTGTAGCATTTGACTGCCACTTTCGTACCGCGCTGTTTGTCCCGGGCAAGGATCATGTCGGCTCTCGATCCGATGCCGAGTATTCCCAGTGGCTGGTATCTTTCTGTCGGAAAGTTATCCGGGGACAGTCCCAGGGATGCGAGATCGAGCTCGATCTTGTCGGTCTCGTTCTGCTTGATGTAATTGGCTACTGCTATTGGATTCGGCTTGTCGCAGGCGCAGAGGTCTTCGCGTTTGACCTTGCCGGCGCTGCCGGTTGGAACTCGTTTTTTGCAACTGGTGCACAGGTCGATGGAAAACTGTGCGTTCGGCGAATAGGTCCGGTTGCACCGGCAGAAAGAGACCCATTGAGTGGTCGCTTGAGCACCCTCTGCCGGCAGTGGCTGCAAGCACTTCTGACAACTTTCGGTATTCGGCTCTTCCATCGCCCGCGGGCGTCCTCTAGTAACTGATTTCCCTCAGAACTATGACCGATTTCGACTAAATCGTCCAATTGTTATCGGTCAATATGGATGCCGGCACATTGTTAATCCAAAGTGAGTATCGAAAGGTTGTCATGGGGCGCGTGATATACTTCCTGATGAGTTGGTATTTTTCCTTGCAATCTTATGATCAAATCCATTTTCCCTGATGCTTTCGTATCGAGAGCGCTAGTCTTTGCTCTGGTTCCATGCATGGCTCTGAGCGGATGTTCGAACGTCCCCGAGGTGCTGCGAGGGAGTGACAGCATGGACAGATTGTTCGAGCAGAGACACGCATTACTGAAAGAGCACAGGCGTCTGGAGCTTGGTGATCCGAAGCAGTGTCCAGACTGGAAAGTGATGCACGATGAGTATATTGCCATGGACAACAAAATCAAGGATACGCTTCTTAAGCGTGGTCCCAGTGCAATCCCTGGCCTCGTAAAACGCATGAAAGGCCCCGATGCCAGCTTGAGTGAGAACATTCTGATTGCTCTGGGACCGGAATCGGTCGCACCTGTTATCGAGTACGCGCGAAAAGAAGGCGATATAACCAATGCCGGTATCGTTTTGATCGGTATCGGCAAGCCCTGTGTCGAGCCCCTCTACAAAGAGCTTGCCAGCGAACAGCCGCACATGCGCGATCTGGCTTTGAATGTCTTGATCGAGCTTGCCGGGTTGCGGCTCGCTTCCGACAAATCCAATCGTCTGCCTCCGATAGATCCCTATCTCCACCAGACTGCTCACTATGACGAGATCGTGAAAGCCCTGGATATAGAGCAGGATCCGTCTTTGAAAGCGAAGCTAGTCGTACTCTTCGGAGCCACTTCGAAGCCTGATGTGCCGAAAAGGTTAATGGAGATGATTGAAAATGAGCCCAGCCCGGAGGTGCACTATCAGGCGACCGGCTCTCTTATTGCAGCCCTTCGACCTCTGTATGGAGATCAATATACGGAGACCTGCGAGTTTTTGCTGAAGCGTTTGGAGACTGAGAAGGATGAAAGTCTGAGGGTCGCCATCCTTGACCCATTCGTGAGTGTCAGCTCGAGGTTCAAGCCACCGATGGAAGTGCTGCGCAAATCGGCAGCCGACCCGGCAAGCAAAGTTCGCATTACTGCGCTCAAAGCTATCTTCTGTAATTACGGCGATGATAAAGCGGTGCAGAAGGAGATGATCTCGCTTCTAAAAGAAGGCGATTCCGATACAAAGGGAGCTGTCAGGCTTTGTGTCTATTATCTGAATGACCGTGACAACCACCCTCAACTTGATCCGGAGCTCAATTACCTGGTCTATCACAATCGAAAATAGGAGCATAGTCTTTTGGGGCATTTCTCCGATTCAGTCACAACTCTGTAATTAATCCGCCATAGAATTTTGGGAGATTGCAGCGCCGCCTTCTTGCAAGAGGAGGTTAGCTCGATGGCACTCGAACAAAATGGCGAAATCAGCTCGAACGGCACTACTCCGGAAGATGCGGCGGCGGCACAGCGTCTGCAAAACGACGCCTCGCTTACCAGCACCGCGGTGCGGAATTTCTTCCAGCATAATCTGGCGACGTTGGATAAGGATCATGATGGCAAGGTCTCCAGCAAGGAGCTGGACTTCTTCAAGCCGACCTCCGAGAAGGACGAGCAGGCGCTGGCGATCTTGAAGCGCGATCAGAAGGAAATTTCCAAGCTTGCGGTGGATGGATGGTTCTCCGAAGGCGGTATCTCGGAAAGGGATATGGAGCAATACGAGATCAAGAACTCCAGTGATTATGACGAGAGAGTGAAGAAGATCCAGGACATGGCGGACTCTTTCGAGAAGAATTTCGACAAGCTCGATAGCAATCACAACGGCTCCGTCAGTGGTATCGAGCTCGAGGCGGCACTGACTGACCCGAATCTCGATGTCGGATCGAAACAAATGGTGCAGTTCTTGCTGCGAGGCTATCACAAACTGAACTATGGTCTCAATCCGGATGGAGACAAGATGGAGGAAGGTTTCAGTCGAGGCAACCTTCGCCGAATCGCTCGTACCGCATCATTCGACAGTACAGACCGCTTCAACGACAAGCAAGATAAGTGGCTAACCGGTGGCAGCGCAGTATTCAGCGTCGGGATGGGAGTACTAGTCGGCTCAGTGGTGTGTCCGCCCGCCGGGATAGTAGCAGGTCTCGGTGCGGCAGCCATGATGGGACTTGCACACTTCGATGGAAAGAGCTCTCAGTCCAGGTATGACACAAGACTCCGGTCTCTCACCTTCGAAGCCCTTCGCTCTCTGGATGAGCCCCCTCCGGAGAAGCTAGAACAACAGTAGGAGCACAGGTGTCCGTTGGCGTGGACCGGCGCGGGTTTCCCCGTGCCGGTCTTGACACGGGAGGTTTTTCCGAGATATAGTTAACCCAGTGGTTAATTAACCGTGTGGTTTAATATGCAGGACAGTCTCAGTTTGACTTTCTCGGCTCTGGCTGACCCGACCAGGCGGGCGATTCTTGCCCGTCTCTCGGAAGGTGAGGCAAATGTGTCCGAGCTCGCTGAGCCTTTTCTAGGCGACATGAGTCTGCCGGCGGTCACCAAGCATCTCAAGGTGCTGGAGAAAGCGGGGCTGATCAGCAAGACCAGGGACGCTCAATGGCGCCCTTGCAAGCTCAATGCCGAAGGATTGAAAGAGGCTGTGGACTGGATCGACGAGTTTCGCGTTTTCTGGGAGGAGAGTTTCGATCGCCTGGATTTATATCTGAAGAGTGTCACCCGAGACGAAAAGCCAAAAGGAAAAAAGAAAAATGCCCGTAAAAAGTAAGTCCAATGAGCTCAAGATCAGACGTGTATTCGATGCTCCTTTGAAGGCTGTCTGGGAAGCCTGGGCCGATTCGGAGCAGGCTGCTCAGTGGTGGGGACCGCGTGGTTTCACGATCACGACCCACAGCAAGGACCTGCGATCCGGAGGGCACTGGCGCTATACCATGTACGGTCCGGGCGGAGTCGAGTATGCCAACCTCACGACATATATCGAGGTGGAGGAATACTCGAAGCTGGTTTACGACCATGGTGCCACAGAGAACTCCAAGCCCCTGTTTCGCGTGACGGTTCTGTTTGCCGAGCGCGATGGCAAGACCGAGATGGATATGACCATGACCCTGCCGACACCCGAGGCTGCCGAGCAGACCAGGAAGTTCATCAAACAGGCCGGCGGCGATTCCACCTGGGATCGGCTGGCAGAGTATATGGTGAAGGAGTTGTCGGGCAAGCCTGTTTTTGTGATCAATCGCACCTTCGAGGCACCAAAAGAGGTGCTCTTCGATATGTGGACCAAGCCCGAGCACCTTTGCCGGTGGCTGCCACCAACTGGCTTCGATATGGAGTTTATAAGGGCCGATATTCGCTCTGGTGGCAGCAGCTTCTATGTCATGTCCGCAGGCGACAAGATGAAAATGTATGGTAGAGCTTTCTACAGCGAGATCACCAGACCCGACAGGCTCGTGTATGCGCAGCAGTTTTGCGATGAGAACGAAAACATCTCACGGCATCCGATGGCACCGGTCTGGCCGGAGACCATGCTCACCACAGTTGCCTTTACCGAGGAAGAGCCTGAGCTTACTCGTGTCACCGTCACCTGGGAATGCGGAGAGGGTTCGACTCCCGAGGAGATCGAAGCATTCATCAAAGAAAGAGGCGGCATGACCATGGGCTGGACCGGCTCCTTCGACAAGCTGGATACTGTTATCTAGATTCAGATTCATTTCCAAGTCGGCGGATATGGGCTGATTGCAGGAACTTGTGGTGCTTCTCCTGGTGTCTTCTGTTCGGACCGCTTTCTCCAGCAGGTGACCGGGACAGGATAGAGGATGTGGCTGCGGCAATTGACGATACACTTCTGACCTTCTCTCATTGCAAAATTCAGTTCGAACTTGATTTTGCATGGTTGACCAAGTCCTTCAGGGAATCGAAAGGATTTCTGGTCCAGGGACAAAACTGCTTTTTTTGCCAGGTAGTCGAAGCCTGGATCCTTGCTAAAGGCATCGGTCGAGATGTTCTGTATTTTCGATGAACGGCCCATCATGAGCGATATCTTGCAGTACTGTCGTCCTTCAAAATCTCGATCTGCCAGTTTGACGAATTCACTTCTTACTGCAGATTCAATCTCTTCTCCAATTTCTTCGACATCCTGGTAAAGCTTTTCGGAGTTTCTTGAGGCAGAGTTGGAAATTGCAGGCTGGGTCGAGTCCTGTCCGGACTTCTTCACCGTGGGGGGGGCAGTAAAAAGCTCGGGATGGTAGCGGTGGCGCAATTTATAGTCAGCCTGCGCAAAGGGAGCCAGAAGACCGGCCAGAACACAGGAAGCGATGATAGGCAAAGCAATCCGTCTCATGATTACTTATTACCCCGAACTCCCTTTCAACTCTCGAAATCGGGCTCGTATTCATCTGCGTCGAGACCGAAGGTCCAGGCGACAGCCCCTTTGGCTGTGTGGATATCCGGCGGTACGCGGAGGTAGTATTCCTTTTTCGAGCCATCGGATTCGGGAGTGGAGTTTTTCACGCAGACCATGGCTTCGCAGACACCGTCGTGGAAGTGCTTGTGGTAGAGAATGCCGAATTCATCCTGGTGAATGATATTGACGTTCGACTCTTTGAGAAACTTCTCCGGTCCATAGAGCGTGATGAGCAGACGTCGAACCTCGGCATTGTCGGTGCTCTCGATTCGCTCTATCGTCAGTCGGCTGCGATCTTCCATGAGGTCCAGGGGCAACAATATACCGTGCATGAAGTAGAGCTTAAAGTGGTCGGCGAAGGTCACCGCAGCCCGGAGGTCGCTGTGAAGAGAGTCGCGCTCATCGAGATCTATATTGGACGGTCTTCTCATCACGAAGCAAACGCCTTTGCAAAGCCGATAGGCTGGAGCCAGCTCATGGAGCTCCAGCCAGAGCCTGAGTGGATCGGTCTCGGGTGGAAAGTCGATGTCCAGGCAGTTCAATGCGGCACCGTACATGATGGCGGGACCGTTCATCTCGCCTATGTGAGTCCATTCGTAGTTGGTCGTTCCCAGGTGTGCCAGGTACTCTGTCCGCTCTTCACCCGGTAAGCTCGACTCGAGCAAAGAGCGGGTCTGATCGAAGACCCGGCGCATGGTCAATAGATTGCTCAGACCGGTGCCGGGATATTCGTACTTCAGTGCTGCGATCTTCTCCAGACCAAGCTTCGACTCAATGCTTTCTCTTGTTGCGGCGGCAGCAGTCCAGACCTCGTTGTAGAAGAATGTTGCCGCGGAGGCGGTGCTTTCCTTCGGCAGCGCTCCAAGAGTGCTGGATAGCCCGGAGAGACGCTCTCTCAGAAGTTCGAGAGGCTGCACTCCGATTGTTTCGCTCTCACGAAGCGACTCGAAGAGCGGCTCGGGGTCTCTGTCGGCTGTAGCGAGAGGAAGCAAGAATGCCTGCAAGGTGCTGTCGCACCATATTATCAGAGGCTCTGGCAGCCCGGCGCAGTTATAGATCGATTTGATAGCCTTTTCGGTGGCAGCGATTCCGACTCGTTTTGCTGATATGGCGAGCTTACTCCACCGTATCTGATACCTCCGCATGGCTTTTTCTTCCGTCCTGGAAAATGGCGACCCCAGTGTGCCGGAGCTGCGGCCAAGGCGATAGGCGACGTGTCCTTCCACTTCTTCGCTGGTGATGCCGTACTCGTGCATATTGGCTCTCGTTCTGCCAAGCGGACGCTGGCCCGGAGGGATGGGCATAGTTCTTTTGATGATGCCCTCGAGAGCCTCGTTTCGCATTCGCTCGCTCAAGACTGCAGCCTCGTCGATTGGCTGGACTCCCTGTACTTCAATATCAGTCCCCAGGTGAAGCCGAGCACCAGCAGAACATGGAGCACGATAAAGAACCAGACGCCGATATCGAAAACGCTTCCGGACTGGACACCCGGAGTGTCATGGCACCACGTGATGAGCTTGGAGGGAAGCAGCCAGAGCTCGAAGAGGCTGTGTCCGATCCCGATGGCGGCAAGCACACATTTGATGGCGTCAGAACCGATGAGGGCGACTGCCACCCGGGCCGAGCCGGCAACGAAAGCGTCGCCGCCCTGTAGATTCCAGGTGATCTCGAGCAGACCGACTTGATCTGGACTGTACATGGAAGACACGCCGGACCCTAAGAAGCCGAGATAGGTGCCGGCGGAGATCATTGCGATAAGACCCGAGAGCATCGGCGGAATACCGCCAAGAATCAGAAAGATGCTTAGAATTCTCGATGCGTTTATGCCAGGCATGGCCGATCTCCGGTTAGAATCCCTTCCAGTTCTTTGCCCAGGAGTGGAGCTCCTCATCGCCCTCGAAGTGCTCGACCTGGGGGAGTCGTCCCTCTGCATGCTGTTCGCAGAGGGTTCGCCACCAGCTGCCGTAGCGCAAGACGCCAGGCTCTCCGCATTGTTCGCAGATTTTGTAGCTGGCTCTCTCGGCTTGCTGGAGGATGCTTTGAAATTCCTCGTCTTTCACGAGGGCGCCAATACGAAGTCCCCCGTACTTCTCTTTCACATACCAGATATCGCTCTCGCGGTCCGGTCTCGTTTCGAGGTATTTTTCTAAGCTGACACAAGTGCGCTCCACGAGCTCGATCCAGCCCGGGGGACACAAGAATCCGCCGGAAAAGCCTTCAGGAAAGAGAGTCGGGAATCGGTGCTGAAGCTCCAGGGCCAGCTTGTCCTGGTACTCTTTCTTGTATCGGTCTAGATAGATATCTTCGTCCACGGTCGGCTCCGGTGTAATCGTATCTGGTGCGATAATCCGGTAGGATATCATGGCTGATGATAATGGACTCGGTCGTAGTATGGATCCAAAACCTTTCCGCTGGAATATGAGCAATCGCCGGGCGCTTCTCGGAATGCTGGAGCGAGCCAGGGTCCCTGCCTCTGCCAACGAGAGACCATCGCTGGACGATATGATCAGGTCGCAAACGCGCCAGGACGAGCTGTTCGCCGAGCAGCTCATAGACCTCTCGGCGAGAATTCTGGGCTATGGAGCCGGTACCGATCTGGTTTTCGTCGGCAGATCTCCGGAGAGCATCTTCGATCTCATGAGCGGTTTACTCTACGAGACTCGACTGAAACAACGGCTGATCCTGTTGCACTTTTCGATGCGCTCATACAACGGTCCGAGGATCGACTGGCAGAAAGCCAGACCGGCTATCAGGTCTTATTTCACGATTCTGGGTCTGGACCCGGTCTCCATAACAAAACGCGCACGACCTGTATGTTTTGTCGATGTGGTCTACAAGGGGATCACTTTCAAGAATCTTGCTGAGTTCCTGGAGGAATGGTGTATCGAGGCGGGAGTAGACTGGTCGAGGGTGAGAAAGAGGCTTCGAATAATCGGGCTTTGCTGGCCGAATAAGCCAAGTCCCAAGACGGTAGGATGGAATGAAACAGAGAGCTGGGGCAATCGAATTCCGTCCCGGAATATCAAGAATATCGTTTTGGACCCGGTACTCTGGGACTATCTGGGAAATCGCCAGCTCAAGTCGACCACGTCATTTTCGCCCGGTCGCTGGGGAGACGAGCCCGTTTATTCACCGGTGCGCAATACCAGCACCCTGACCGGGCTCTGCTCAGCGCTTTACTGGTTCGAGCTCGGCTCGCAGAGCCCGGCTCGCAAGAGCTTCGCCTCCCGGCTCAGTCAGACCGACGCCATGAAGGAGCCCGAGGTTAGAGGTCTCGTTCTGCAGTTGAGAAAGACCGGGAGCAAGGCTTCGAAATCCAGGACCGGTTCGCGAGCTTATCCCCGGCGTTGACTCTGGTGCGCCATTCATATGTATGTGGTCGTCGTGAGATTGAAACTCGAGAGTCCTAAAACGTATATATATAGTCTTCTTGAGGGTAAATAGGTATTTGGATAACTATGTCTATCCTTCGGCCCGGATCGAGGAGTTCTGGTAATGGACAGTTTGGCGTCATCTGGACTTTTTTCTCTCAATAACAGTAGTTGTATCGCGAAAGGACAGTTCTACACGCCCAGGACAGTGCTCGATACGGTTACTTCGAGCCAGCCCGCGGATGTAGGGGTGATCGAGATAGCCGGGCGCGACGTCACCGGCAGAATCGGCGTGAAAGCCAACTCGATCATTACCGGTGCTGTCGTAGACAAGACCGGTGAGACGGGCACGGCGGCGGTTTGCCGACTGCTTCTCATCCCGTATGGCATGTATCTCTTCCGGCATGCCGTCCCCACCGACAAGCTCCACCTCGAGCAGGAGCTCGCTCTCACCTTCGAGGACGCCAAGAAATTTCTCACCGGACCGTCCACCATCGGTCTGGCGGTGCCCGGCAGGCAGACTCTCAACAACTTGAAAGCCCTCACCGGTGAAGAGAGCCTGGCTCAGCCCGACTTCACCTGGGCCAGTACCAGTCTGTGCAACACCTATCCGACAGCCGAGGAGCCTGACTCCGAGATGCCCACGTCCATCTCCCGGACCGTCGGCTCCCGGGTCACGGACGCCGATCTGGAGCACTGCCAGAAGCTCGTGGAGGCTGTCGAGCGGAAGAAAGCCCAGACCATAGAGATCCAGCTCCAGGCCAAGCAGACCCAGACGAATCTGGAGGCCCTGGAAAAGCCGGGACCGCTGCCCAAGCGGCAGGAGAAGCCGCGTCAGATGATCGACAAGCATCTGGCTGTCGTGCTCGGTGCTGCTTTCGTCGTGGTGGTAGGCTTTGCCGTAGCAAACGAGATCATGATCAGACCGCATGTGGTCGGGGAGACAGCCAGCACGATCAGGCAAGCGAACTCCACCATAGTCCAAACTGTGGCACCGCAACCCGAGCAGAAGCAGCAGTCGGCCCCCTTTGTTTTTCCGGCCAGTCTCCCGAGGAGCGAGCCACCACCTCCGACATCACTTCCCACGGCGCCTGCGGATAGCGTGGTCAGCCCTGTGCCGCCGGATGTGTCTCAGACTCCCGGCGCGCCTGTCTCAGCATCTCTCGGACAGGACGAGGTCAATCGCTGGACCGAAGAGGTCCGCAAGAATCCCGCCGATCCCAAGTCTCGCCGGGAGCTCGCCCAGGCTTATCTGCTCGGGGGTGATTGCAACAGCGCCATCGAGCAATTCTATGCCGTGATGAAAACCAAGAAAGTCGACGCGGAAGAGATCATCGGCTTTGCCAACAACCTCATGGTCTTCGGAAGCAAGGATATCGCCAGGAAGTTTCTCACCGATGTGCTCCGTGCCGATCCTCAGCAACGCGAGATCCGCGCCCGACTCAACGAGATGCGCTGACCGCCGGTATCTATATCGAACCTGCCTTTCGACTCCGCTTCTGCTCGTGAGAGCGGACCCAGCTTGACTTCGAGTACGTGATTTCCCCCGCAGGGTCACGGTGAGGTAACGATGAGGCGCGACTATAGTGGGGTACCAGTGAGAACGAGACGATGCGAAGCGATTATGATGTTCAGTCGATCATTCAGAAAAACGCCAGGGCCGATGAGCTATCCATCAGCCTGGAGGACGGCGAGCTCCAATGGGAAGTGGGAAGCGCCCTCCTGATCGACACATCGGATCCCAGTGCGGCATACAGAGCCAGGCTGATGCTCGACGCCCACGACATGACCCGACATCTGAAAGTAACTCCTGAAGAAGGTTCCACCGAAGGGCTCGAGCAGGGCGAAAAAGTAGAGTTCGGGTACTACAACGGCAAGTCTTACTGGGTAGTTCCGGTTCACTTCTAAATCATTTTGTGTCCATCTCTTCCGCCAGGACAGCGTCTACCGAGGCGGCGCTGAAGAGGATGATCGAATAGAGCCAGAACCAGAGCATGAGCACCATGACGCCGCCGAGAGAGCCGTACATCTCGCTGTATCTGGCGACATTGTGGACATAGAGCCGGAATCCCCAGGTTGCGAGCATGAATGCCGGGGTGGCAATCAGGGCACCGGGGGTGATTATCGGATGATGCCTCCTGCCGGTGGGGCCGACATGCAACATAAGCGTATAGGAGCTGATTACGGCGATGGTGAATATTGCCCATTCGAGGCTGTTGGCGACGGCGAGTCCTTCCGGCGAAAGAGCGAGCCATGGCTCGATAATCGGCCAGAGAAAGAAGGCCAGGAGGACCAGGAGGAAAATCACCGTATGCAAAATCGTGACTCCGAAAGCAACGAGTTTGAGTTTTAGATAATTTCGTGTCTCCGGCCTGTCATAGATGAAATTCATACACTTGCAGACTGTCCCGAATGCTCCGGATGCGGTCCAGAGGGCGGCCAGAATACCTGCGGACAGAGTGGCAATCGGGTGTATCTCATTTATTCTCTCGATTTGCTCATCGACGACCTGGAAAGCCGATCTCGGCAAGAGGTCTTGCATGCCTTCACGCAACTGCTGCACCGTATGTGATGTACCGTGCGCTGTATTGTAGACGAGCTCCGACGGAACCGGCACCAGGATCGAAAAGAGAGTCAGCACCACGGCTAGAATCGGCACCAGGGCGATCATCGCATAAAATGCCACTGCTGCAGCTTTGGAGACGATGTCTTCGTCCTGAGCCTTGCGAATTGCCTTTTTGCCCAGACTGATTAAACCGCTGTCACCATAGCTGGGCAGACTGAAAAGGGGAGGAGGATCTTTTTTCGGTTCTTTACCAGTCAGTTCGTTTCTCACTCTAATAGTATACAGCTCGGCACGCCTCCAGCATGCATGGTCTTTATTGTGTATTCCTGTCGGTATCGAATACGGTGACTCAATCGATCAGGCACAGGAAGTCATGCTCGCAGCTAGTCACGATTCGCCAGGGCAATCCGATAGGCGCGATGTCACCTGCTTTCATGCTTCTTTCTATTGGAGCTCGATCTTTCAGGTGGCAGGTGCTTTCTTTCCTGTGTAGAATTCGGCAGTTGGGAGCCGGACTATTATTATGCACAATCAGGACGACAGATACGCCCATGTCGATGTGCACCTGGCGAGGAGCCTGGTGTACAGGCAGTTTCGTCCCTGGGGGCATCTCGATATAGAGCCGGTGCCTTTCTGTGGCTGGGACAATCAGACTTTTCGCCTGGGGGAGGAGATGCTCATCCGTCTGCCCAGCGCCGAGCGCTATGCCTCCCAGGTCGACAAAGAGCAATACTGGCTTCCCAGGCTGGCTCCGCATCTGCCTTTGCCGGTGCCGGAGCCGCTTGCCGTGGGCAAGCCCGATTGCGGCTATCCCTGGCAATGGTCGATCTATCGATGGATCCCTGGGGAAATCGCGGCATTCGAGCGAATCGACAGCATGGGCGAATTCGCCGGAGGGCTCCGGGACTTTTTGCTGGCCCTCCATAAAATCGATGCCACCGACGGACCCGCGGCGGGTCCGCAGAATTTTTATCGGGGTGGCGACTTATCTATATATGATGAGGAAACCCGCAAGGCGGTGAAGAGCCTAGAAGGTCGTATCGATAGCGCGGCGGTGCTCTGGATCTGGGAGCTGGCCCTGGCCAGCCGCTGGGAGCGCCCTCCGGTATGGGTCCATGGCGATATCAGTCCGGGCAATCTTCTGGTAGAAGGCGGCAAGCTTTCTGCTGTCATCGATTTCGGGTCTTGCGGAGTGGGCGACCCTGCCTGCGACCTGGCCATCGCCTGGACATTCTTCCGGGGCGAGAGCCGGGAGATGTTTAAATCTATCTTCGGTTCGGACCTCGATGAATCCATCTGGAATCGGGGTCGCGGCTGGACCCTGTGGAAAGTATTGATAACTCTTGCAGCATCCGAGATAAACGATCAGATTGTCATGGAGAGAGCCTGGATGACTCTCCATGAGCTGCTTCAGGACCAGTAGGACCGATTTGGATCAGGGCACTGGAGCAGGTTTTAATCTCGACCTGGCAGTTTTACGTGCTACTATGGTCATACGACTACAAATTGTAATCACGCGACTACAAATATGAATACAGACCGAGTGAAAACTAAAAACATAAGCCTGCGGATACCCGATGAGTACCGCAAGCAGCTTCAGATTCAGGCCGACGGCAAGGGTATAAGCTTCAATGCGCACCTCCTCCGGGTGCTGGAGATACACCTCATGGGTTCAGGCTTCGGTCCGACTTCTCTTACTTCAGCCTCCGGAAGACTGTTTGAAATCAGGAGCGAGCTCTACGTCAACAATGTCGACGAGACCTCCTGGGCATTCTTCATAGATGAGCCGAAATACGAGAAGGAGCGTGCGTACTACGTTATCGGTATGGGTCGGACTGTGTTGAGAGACTGGCAGGTTACTGACAAGGAAGGTGTTTCCAGGGAAGTCGGGTTGGCTTTGCTTAGTTATTTCAACAGACAGGGTCTGGAGGTAGACAAGCTCGTCTGGAATCAATATTCTGGTACCGACGAGGACAACAAGCGGCTCATTCAAGTGGCGGAAGTTCCCGACACTCTCGAAGAATTCCTTGACATTCTTATGGCGGGGAAATGGACTGACCAGTTCCTTCAAGAGTGCGACGTCAGTCAGGACTTCCGGCGTGGAAGAGCCGAATCGGCTTTATACAGGTAGACGCCGGGACACCCGGTATCGAGTGAATGCATCGCACTGATTTCGATGCTTGTGGACTTTTGCATCCTATTTTCTCAAATTCACTATTAAGGAACGGTGGCAAAGCATGGTGACGGAATTTCTAATAGCCTTCTTGCTCTCCTATGTATTCGGTACGCTGGGCATAGCAATCGGATACCACAGGCTCCTCAGTCACCGCTCCTATCGCTGCCCGAAGGCGGTGGAGTATTTCTGGGTCGGATGCGGTTATCTGGCTTTTCAGAGCTCGCCTATCTGGTGGGCTACCATGCATAGAGCGCACCACAAATATTCGGACACCGAGCTCGATCCCCATGCCGGAATGCATGGCTGGCGGCGGAGCATCTACGGATGGATCTTCGATGACGCTTATCCCGAGCATGTCAAACCGAATGAGTGCGGCAAGGATCTGGTGAAAGATCCCTTCTACCGTTTTCTCGATCAGGATGGCAAAGTACAGAGAGCGCACCTACTCAACGGCTTCTCCAACTTCCTCTTCCGTTTCGGAGTCCTCTATTTCTTCGGCTTGCCTGCCGCCCTGGGCAGTCTGATTGCCGGTCTGATGCTCCAGCAGGTCACCCTTATATTCAACAAGATCTCTCATATCGAGAGTCTCGGCTACCGGAATTATGATACTACCGACGATAGCGTGAATATCGGCTGGCTGTCTCTTCTCACTTTCGGCGAAGGCTTGCACAACAATCATCATGCCCGTCCCGGTATGGCATCGAGCGCCAGTCGAGCCAGCGAGTTCGACCCGAGCTTCCTGGTGATCAAGCTGATGAAGAAACTGGGACTGGTGAGCTGGCTCAACGACGGAACGCGCAAGCCTCGCCCTGTTCCGGTCCGGTCACGAAGTATCACTGCTCGCAAAGTCCATGCTCTGGACATCGCTTCCGAGCTGGAGCCCAGACCGGTTCTGGTTAAGTAGAACGGTCACGGCTGCATAGTGAAATTCTTGCTTCGAGTCGTCGCAGGCATGGGGTCTGGGGATATCATATTGGAAGTCCCTCAGATTCAATCCCAGGATGCCAGGCTCTAGGAATTCATCCCAAGGAATAATTTGCACCAGGTGCAACAAGCCCATCCGAAAATTAAGGAAGGGCTCGTTCACTAGCTGGATTTTTGGAGGTCATAGTTGCCACTGCGACTCGACTTTGCTTCCATCCCATATGCCTGTCGAAAGTATCGAAGAACAGTGGAAGGATGCGGTCCCTGCCATACCTGTCACGATAACGCCCGCCCTGCCGGATAGATACGAGATCCTCAATCTGGTCGGGCAGGGCGGGACCGGCTCTGTTTTTAAGGTGCACGACACCGGATCGGGGCGGACGCTAGCCGTTAAGGTTCTGCGACCGGAGCTTGTCGATGACGAGTCTGCTCTCAAGAGATTCGAGCAAGAAGCACAGTCGGTAGCACGCCTGGAGCACCCCAATCTTGTAACCATCTACGGTCATGAACTGGATAAGGAAGGTAGACCTTATATAGTGATGGATTTCCTCGAAGGCGAGAGCCTTGCAGAGGTCTTGAAGGCAGAAGGAGCGATGGACACCGAGAGGGCCGCCAGGGTGTTCAGCAAGGTTTGCAGAGCGCTTCACTATGCTCATTTGCGAGGGATAGTTCACAGAGATTTGAAACCAGGCAACATCATTCTATCGGTCGGAGATTCGGAAGATGAAGCCGTCCACATAGTTGATTTCGGCATAGCAAAGGTGCTTACGCCACAGGGGGTTGGTGCCGCGGCCATGACTCAGACCGGGGAGATCTTCGGAAGTCCCAAGTACATGAGTCCTGAGCAGTGCCAGGGTCTCGAACTCACTCTCCAGTCCGATATCTACTCCCTCGGTTGCGTTCTGTATGAGTCGATGTGTGGAAAGCCACCGTTTGATGGGGACAATCCGGTAAAAATTCTACTCAAGCACCTGAGAGAAGAGCTCAGGATTGGCTCTGAATTCGAACCTGCATTTGCTCAGATTATTCGAAATTGCATGGAGAAGCTGCCGGGTGATCGATATCGCACGGCCGAAGATCTCGAGCGCGATCTCGAGAATGCGGCAAGAGGATTCGTGGTTCGGAAGACTAGAGCTAGGCACTATATCAGTCTTGGTTCCATCAAGATCCTGTTCTCAGCTTTTGTTCTAGGTATTCTGGTAGCCGTTGCGACAGCCAACTGGTCTTACTGCATAAGTTTCGTGATTCTCGGCCTGGGAATTGCATTCATCTCTAATTTCTACAATCTTCAGATGGATATCGAGATAGCTCCCGATACTGCGGATCCGGCCGACCGCTGGCTCTGCTTGCTCTACCTGGTGGTAGCGTTTTCGACGGTGCCTGTGTTTCTATGGATTTGCCTCAGTTATGATAGTAATTTCTACAGAAAGCTCTACTTGAGCCCTGAGGTGATCAAGTTGCTTCCTTTTGTGGTTGCATCCTGTATCTCTTTCAGTCTTGCATTTTTTTGTGCATGGATGCTGAGACGGCGAGAAAACTGGTAGCGATGTGTCCAGAGAAAAAGTGGTGGCATCGCCACCACTTCGCTAAAGTGTTTAAAATCCGGGCGATCTAGCGATCGAGGTTCATCACCTTGGTCCAGGCGGCCACGAAGTCGTTCACGAACTTCCCGGCGCTGTCGTCCTGGGCATAGACTTCCGCGTAGGCGCGCAGGATCGCGTTCGAGCCGAAGACGAGGTCGATCCGGGTTGCCGTCCACTTCACCGCGCCGGTCTTGCGGCAGCGGATCTCGTAGGTACCGCCGGTCGCCGGGATCCACTTGTAGGCCATGTCGGTGAGGTTGACGAAGAAGTCCGGCGTGAGCGCACCTTCGCGGTCGGTGAAAACACCGTGCCTGGTGCCGCCGTGGTTGGTCCCCATGGCGCGCATGCCGCCGACGAGCACGGTCATCTCGGGGGCGGTGAGGCCCATGAGCTGGGTGCGGTCGAGCATGAGCTCCTCGGGGCTCACGACATAGTCCTGCTTGAGCCAGTTGCGGTAGCCGTCGGCAAGCGGCTCGAGCGGGACGAAACTGTCACCGTCGGTCTGCTCGGCGGTGGCATCACCCCGGCCGGGCGCGAAGGGCACCTTGACGTCGAAGCCAGCGGCCTTCGCTGCCTGCTCGACACCGAGATTGCCGGCCAGCACGATCACGTCGGCCACCGACGCCCCGGCCTCGGCCGCGATGGGCTCGAGCACGGAGAGGACGCGGGCGAGGCGCTCGGGCTCGTTGCCTTCCCAGTCCTTCTGCGGGGCAAGGCGGATGCGCGCGCCATTGG
>JAGQHH010000163.1 GCA_020431945.1 Cyanobacteria bacterium HKST-UBA02
CAGAGCTTGAGCCTTGCAAGTGCAATCTGGGATGGATTCTGATCCACCAGGGCGAGCCCTGCGAATCGACCCGTGGCAGCAAGAGCTGCGGCTGTGCAACCGCCGGAGGCGATCATGGCGCCATTCAGGTCGGAGCCGCAAAGTTCTGCCAGGGCTATGTCCACCAGGCTGTCTTCGCGCACCTGGCTGAATCCTACTGGCGCACGGCAGGCTCGGTCTACCCACGATCGCTCAAGGGTTTGCATATCGATCACTGCTTGGAAACACGATCTCAATCTATTTCACTTCCTTCTACAGCGGGTTGGCAGCCAAACAGTTGTCCGACTGTTTATTGCAAATGAGGGCTAATTATTCTCAATAGAGGACAAGTAATGTTAAGAATACGCGCGGTTGTGCTGCTGGGTCTTTTGGGGACAAAGGCGCTGATTCAATGATCGATTCGCGACAATTTGAATGTTGGGGTTGATCTTATTGAGAATAACTCGCAGAATATCACGGTGCTAGTTAGAACTCGTTTTCAATAGAAGGAGTTGTTTCTAAATGGGCAAACTTTTCTACGGAACTCAAACAGGGACCACCGATGACGTGGCCCACCGCATTCAAAAGGCTCTACCGGAATACATAGATGAAGTGAAGTGCATCATCTATGCTTCGCCGGCAGACTTCGAGGACTGCGAATTCCTGGTGCTGGGCGGCTCGACCTGGGGCGACGGCGAGCTCACCGATGACTGGGTGGATTTCCTTCCCCAGTTCGAGGCTCTCGATCTGACCGGAAAGACTGTGGCGTTATTTGGTCTGGGCGATCAATACGGTTATGGCTACAACTTCGTAAGCGCCATGAAAGTCCTCTATGACATCGTCAAGAAAAATGGTTCCCGCGTGATCGCTGACACCATAAGTCTGGATGGCTTCGACTATGAGCATTCGGAATCGGTAGTCGATGGTTGTTTCGTCGGTCTGGCTGTCGACGAGGTCAATCAACCAGAGCTCACCGATGATCGCATCGCCAACTGGGCTGCCCTGGTGAGAGCCCAGGCTACAGGCGCAGTGACGGCCCAATAGAAAGGAAAGACCGAGGAAGAGCCGGTGACCGACTGGTGCAAATTGAATCTGGAGTTTCTGGGCGGGCCTCATGATGGGCACTCTATACGGTGCCTGTCCATGCCCCCGGTATGTTTCTTCCTCCCTGAAGAGGAGGATGCCCTCAGCGTATCCGTATATCTCTTCAGCTCTCTTGTGGGCGACCAGCTCAAGTACAGATTCAGAGGTTACCAGACTATCACTGCCCAGGAAGCGAAGCAGTTGAATCACTTCGAGGAGAAAACGTGAGCGTCGACTATCTATGCCGCTGGATGGCTGCATTCCCACCCGAGAGTCGAGAGCGACTTAGACGAATCAACCTGGCTGCCACCAGCTCGAACCATGTGGTGCTGGCGGTGACCTATGGGCTGTTCGATCCTGGTATACGGGCGGTCAACAGGATGATTACCAATCTCCTCTTGCTGCGTATGCGTCTCGAGCGCAAAGGAGAACGCCTGAGAGCGGAGCGTGTCGAGCGCAAGCTTTCCGAGCTCCACACCGCCACCAATTTGATCACCGGCGTGAAGAGGGAGCCGGGCGCCCACCACGAAGCCTGCCGCCGTCCCCCTCGCCGAGCCGGCTTAAACACCGGGTCTTCAGAAGCGGCGAGTTTTTGATCTCGATCAGCTCACGGTCGAAAGGAGAATATCGGCGAGGTCTTCGGGGAAGACGGTGTCGCTGGTGATGCGAAGCTCTTCGTGGTGCCACCAGCGGTGCTCCGTCATCACCTGGTGCTCTTCTTCTGTGTAGTTCTCATTGGATAGAACTACCTCCTCGACGCGCACGACATAGAACCGTTCTTTCGCCAGGACTTTCTGTCCGTCCGACATGGGCAGGATGAACTCACGCTCGGCTATGTGCTCATTTACCGAGTCGATTTTGATACCGGTTTCTTCGAATAGCTCTCGCACTGCTGCTTCTTCGAAGGTCTCGCCTTCATCCACTGCGCCACCAGGGGTGGCCCAGAATATGCTGCCAGCCAGGGCACCTTGCTCGAAGGAGAATCGAAAGAGGAGCAAGCGCTGCTCGGGATCGAGCACCAGCAGTCGTGATGATGGTCTCTGCCGCATTACTTCCAGTCGAGGCTGCTCAGGGCGTCTTTGTAGACTTTTCGGCCACGGATGAAGTCGTCTTTGGACGATGATTGTACGAAGACCTGACCGACTTTGTTGCCTTCGACCTTGCCGAACATGCCGATATAGTCTTTGATACGCTGACCGTTCTCGTCGAGAAATTGTCCTTCGATCTCGACTACCGGCTTGCCGTCGACCGTGATGACCTGGGCCGACGTGACTTTGAAAACCGGTGAAGTCGGATCTGGCGGCTTGGCCTGGTTGACGTATTGATTGTCGCCGACGGTGGTCTTGTCGAGGGCGTCGGTGATGCTTCTGATTTGCGAAGGCAGAAGAACTTTCGGTCTCCCTGATTGATCCGCAGTCGACAGGACGGCGTCGAAATTGGCAAGCTGGGTTTCGTTGAGCGACCGACCCTTGTTGATCACTGTCAGGGCGAGGTCCCCCTGACCGGCGGGGGTGAATGTCATACGATCCCCACGAGTCTGATAGACCTCCCGGGTCTGACTCCAGGAGTCGGGAATGTCCATGGACTTGATGCCTGCTATTCCGATATCGTGCTTCGATGATTCGGCGCCGAGTTGGCTCAACATGACTCCTCCATCAATCCCGCGAGCTATGGACTCTTCGAGACCGGGAACTACTTCAAGGTTGTGTTTGGGCACATCGCCGCCGCCGTCCATTGCTTAATCCTCTTTCTTTTCTTCTGGTGTTCTGTGCTTGATTGCACGGAAAAGATCGTCTAGCGAGACTGTCTTGTCATTCTGGGCTCCCCACTGATTAGACATTTTAACCTGGCCTGTAGCCGGATCGTAGTCCGTGATAGAGACGAAATGGTAGCGGTTGGGACCGGTGCTGTCGCCGCCAAATATAGGATCGGCGGTGTCGACGAAGACGATGAGAGGCATGTTGCCGTTTTTCTTGGCGTCGGCAAGAGCCCTGTCCAGGTCTTCCCGGGATGTGATCCTGACGACATTGTCGCCGGAGTCTATGTCCGGATCTTGCAGAATAGCATTCTGATCGCCATTGATTCGTTTGGCTTCCTCTGCCAGCTCGGGGGCTGTTTGACCGTCGAAGGCGCGTCCTTCTTCGGGCTTCTGACCTTTATAGATGAGACGCTCGCCGGTATCGCCATCGCCGGTGGGGCGTCCCTGGACATAGTATTCGGGAGGCATGCGGCGCTGAGTCGAGTCGTTGATCATCGCTGAATTAAGTAGCTGGGTAGCAAACGTGCGATCGTCATCCACCGGCGGGTAGGTGCGTTCTTCTACGCCGGGTGTGAGATTCTGGGGCGGGATCTCGATGACTTTTCCGTCCGGAGCGGTCCACTTGCCGTCGATGGCGACGGAGGCGATCATCTCGGCGGCCCTTGCTGGATTGCGGGTGAAAGTGCGCTCGCCCAGTGAGGTGGCGCCGCAGGTGTTGTGATAGCCCTGGTCCGTGCTGGATGGATCGGCCAGCTCCCGGGCAAGACCGCGGGCCGCGAGCACGCGATTCTCGGGGCTGACCTTGCCTTCTTTGGCATCGAGCAGGCGGCTCGTCTGATCGAAAGTCTTGGCGATCTCCTCTTCGGACAGGCCCTGCTGTCTGGCCCGGGCCTCGAACTTGCGCATGTTCTCGAGAAACTCTTTGCGAGCCTCGGGATCGGTTATGTTCTGCTCGGCGCTTTCTCTGAGATGCTCTCGGGACTTGTCGACATCGGGTTTTTCGGTGGGCTCGCCGGGTTGATCCGGGCGCTCCTCGGTCTCGGGCTTGGGCTCGTATTTGACCATGGGATTGTCCTGGGCATGCTTCTGGGCCCAGGTGCCCTGGTAATCGACCTCATTGCCTTTGGAGTCTTTCTGCTTGGAGACGGTGCCGTCTTGATTGACGATACCCCGGAGCATCGGGTGCGACTTGCCTGCATCGTCGGCTCCGAAAATGGATACCAGGTCGCGATTGCCGACCTTCTGGGTGCTGATCTGATACTTCTTGCCGTCCGGACCGGTGACCTCGGTGGTTCCCTGTTTGGCAAGCTCCTCTGCAGCTTTCAACTTGTCTTCCGGCGAAACCGAGGGATCGAAGAGCTTCTCTTGCGGAGTTTTCTCTTGCTCAGGCTGGGTGGGCTGGCCGTCTTTTTCGTTCTGGATGACATCGCTCACCGGCTCGCCGGGAGGGTTGACGGACCGGGTGGGATTGTCGGAGGGCTGGTTCTCTACCTGTGATCGGAAGAGCTCTACTGACTCCGTGTCTGTCGGGCCGCTCTTCTTGAGACTCAGGGTCTTCAGATCGCCGTTCTCGATAGTGTCGATTCTGTAGCTCTGATCTTCTCTCTGGAAGGTCTGGATTCCATTTTTCAGAAGGACGTCCAGACTCCGGGTCCGGTCTGTGGCTGACACCGTCTCGTCCAGGGCTATGTCCTGGGTGGCTTTGATGCCTGCCGGGTCGAGCTTGGTCGGCACGCCATTGCGATCGAGGGCGCCGGTATAGCCAGGCTCGAGCTGAGCAACCTGGACCGAGCGGTCGGAGCTGAGATAGGGCTCGGCCAGGTCTTTGCTCGCGACATGGTCCGGTCGCACTGAGCCGGCCAGGGTTCTCGGCTGGTTATCGCCGTATAGATTGCCCTGTCCGAGATCAAGGGTGCCGGAGCTGAGGTCGGTCCTGGCCGGCTCGACCTTGAGCGCTCCATCTCCGATGGCGCTCCAGGCGTGGGTTGAGATATCGGCGGCGGCACCACCGGAAGCGACCTCTGCGGGGGGCCGATTCTCGACGTGCTCGGAGCCCTGGCCGTTAGCAGCCATGGGGACCTCGGGGGATTGGTACTAAGTGAACAAGCGACATAATGATACCTTCAGGGAGAAAGGTTGTCAAGATGAAAGCAAAGCCAGCTCCTTTCTATATTCCCCAGTTTCCCGCCATTACTTAAATGTGCTCATTCGGCTGATTGATTGCGGTGCCAGTCCGGAGTGTCAAGATAGATTTGACGAAGTTGTGGCCGGCTTCATTGCCGGAGTTTTGTCATGAACGATTTGTCTATTATGGTTTGCCTTTCGGGCTCCGAGGGTGCCGAGCACGCCGCCCGTTTCGCCTGGTCTGTGGCGCGGACCGCAAATTGCTCTGTCACCGCCGAGCACGTTGTGGACGCCAGTGGTCCGACCTGGCTCCTGAACAAGTTGAACGGAGGCTTTATCGATCGGGAGCAGATCGGGCTCTGTTACAGCTCTTTCTGCGCGTCTCTCGTAGACATAGCCGATGCCCTGAAAGAAAAGTACCAGTCTGTTTTTTCGGCGCAGAGACTGAGAGGATCCTGCAATATCGATTATGGTGACCCGGTATACAAGCTGACCAGGAAAGCGATGAATCATAACCTGGTTTTCCTCGGTCATCGCCAGGGAGGCGAGAGCCCAATGCGCGGGGACGTCATCAGCGGCATGACCAACCGGTGCACGGTTCCGCTGATTGTAGTGAAGAGCAAAGAAGCGTCCCTGACCCGGCTGGTCATGCTGGTATCGACCGATCATCTCTGTCCCCGTTATCTGCGCTCATGCAACAATCTTGCTTCGATGCTGGGTCTGGAGCCGCGGATCGTCTGTGTCGGGACGACTGATGAGCCTCCCAATCTGCAAGTTTTAAAAACCCAGATCAAGAATCTCGTTCCAGAGCTCAAAGACGTGAAGATGTCTACGAGATTGATAGAGGCGGAGCGTGGATCGGTGGAGCTGTGGACCAGGACGGATCAGCATGTGGATGTGACGGCCCGGCCGGACACTCTGGTTATCATGCCGACGCGGAAACAGGGCGATCGCAGGGTCACCCTGATTGGAGAAGAAATAGGGTGTTTTCTCGATCGTCTGACCCTTCCGTTCGTTTGCTTCTGGCCGGAAGAATACGACCATGGTTCGGTACCGAGCAGAGTGCCAGCAGTGCATTCTCTGGAGCGATCGGCCTGACAAACTCTGGTATATTGGCAGTGTCCGGAGATGAGGAATCCTTCGTTGCCCCGGTTGCCTCGTTCTAGAACCTTTGTCCTGGTTGTTTCTCTGATATTCGTGGCTATCATAGTCGGCACTATGGTCGCCATCGCCGGCGATTCTCGATTGTCCTGCGCTGTAGCTCTCGTGTTCCGGGGAGCGGAGATCGAAAACTTCTTGAAGGCGCCTGATACTTCCTATGTACAGACTTACTTTCGGTTCGGAGAAGAACTTGCCGACGATGTTATCTTCGGAGTCGATCAAGAATTTATCGAGGGCGTAGACTCTCGCTCAAAACCACATTTCATAAAAGGTGGCGACTGGATGGCTTTTGTTGGCCTCCAGCGAACTGGTGCAGTCTGGATCGCGACGGGAACCGACGCGACTATGGCTGGCAAGCCCAGTAAAGAACGGACCTGGAAAATCCTTCAGACAGGTACGCGGCTGAAGCCGGATACATGGTATCGCATGAGGTGTTATGCCAATTTTCGGAATCGGCACTTCGAGCGCCTCGAGATCGAGGGACCGGGTCTCGAGAAGAGTTTCGACCTGAGTAGCTATAAGTTGGATTATCCCGACTATATGCCATTTGACGGTCGAGCCATGAGCTACTATGTATTTGCGATGCGCGGCAGGAGCATGATGAAGTCGGAGGGTGTGCCGGTGGTTTTCTTCGATGATGTCGAGGGTGGTGTCAAGACAGACGGCAAGTTCGTCAGGGTATTCTTCAACGACTTCGAGTCGCAGAAGACGGTCGGCGCGCAGCCAGTCACCTTGCCGGTAATCAAACTGGGCGGTTACGAGCAGGGCAAGCTGTATCTGGAGCGTGACCAGTCGCGGATCAGAGTGGAGCAGAGAAGCTTTGCGAAGTCCGGAAAATTCGTCGGTGCTGCCGACGCTAGTTTGAATTGAGCAGGTCCTTTGATCTCCGCATGTTTTGCGGAGATTAATGGCGGTATTCTCCGCAGATTCTGCGGAGGTTATGTATTCAGCTCCTGCAACTATGTTTTGTGATTGTCTGGACTGAACCAGCTTGGGGCAGGGGTGCGGCATATATGCCGCAAAAAGCCGACCAATGCGGCATATATTGCTCAAAAAGCCGAAAACGCGGCATATATTTCTCAGATTCTCTCCCATTTGAGGCAATATATGCCGCACCCATGGGCATGGAGACTTTATGAGATTTTCGAGATGCGGACAGACCGCAGAGACCGCTAATCACATGTGAGTGCTCGTTGCGGTCACGTGAAGGGTAGGATTGAGATGAGGATCTAAGCACGAGTACCCAGGGGCGATTGGTTAAACTGACAGAGAGCAAGAGTAAGGGCTGGGCTTTGGTTGGCTCAGGGCTGGCTGCATTTTGTTTGAGCCTTGGCGTCGCCTGTGGGCATGGACTTCGTCCAGAGAGTGTCTGCCTTTTTCTATTGGGTCTCATCGTCCTGGCGTTTACGCTTGGGCTGCCGATTGCCCTTTACGGAGTGAAGAAGCGGGAGAAATATTTTCGCCCACCAGCATTCCTCGGGTTTCTGGTCATGGGAGGGCTTGCTATTGCTTCCATTCTCTTCACCGCTGCAATGACAATTGGTCTGTGCGAGAAAGAAGCAGAGCTGAATGCACTGGAAGAGGGCTATCATTCGCAGCAAGCTGAGGTCGAGCCGGCTAGACACAATGAATGATTTCGTTGCCGCAATACTGAATGACGATGAAGCTACTATACGGAGCATGATTCAGCAAAGTCCTTCATTGCTTGCCGAAAGGAGTGAGCCTACTAATAGATTGCTTCTGGATCTGGCTCTTCACGGCAATAAGTTCCAGGCCGCTCTAGCCCTGTATCTGGCTGGAACTGAGTCCGAGCGTTTCGAGAACGCACCGGCTCTGATACTTCGCGGTCTGATGGCAGAGCTTTTCGAGATTCTGGGTGACGACGAGTTCGGTTTGTGGGATTGTATCGTGAGCAAGCAAACCCGATTTCGCGATATCGATACGGATATATTCGAGTTCGAAATCGAATTCCTTGAACGGCTCGAAGAGCTAGCTCGACGATCAAGTATCTGGATGAATGCTGCCGGGGAAGTGATTCCCCTGAGCGTCTGGATCGAAAAATTCGAGGATTGGAAACTGCAGCAACATGAGTGAAAGTGACGATTTCAATGATTACTAAAGAGTAGATGCCGGCAGGGGTGCGGCATATATACCGCAAAAAGCCGACCAATGCGGCATATATTGCTCAAAAAGCCGAAAACGCGGCATATATTTCTCAGATTCTCTCCCATTTGAAGCAATATATGCCGCACCCATGGGCATGGAGACTTTATGAGATTTTCGAGATGCGGACAGACCGCAGAGACCGCAGAGACCGCAGAGACCGCAGAGACCGCGGAGACCGCGGAGACCGCGGAGACCGCGGAGACCGCGGAGACCGCGGCGACCGCAGCGAGTGGCAAGACACTGAAGACTCGATTATTGGCTGGTGTTTTTGTCCGGTTCGCGCTTGTTTTGGCGCTTGCTTTGGCGCTTGTTTCGGTACTCTTTTCGGCACGCGCTGCGCTGGCTTCTGATGGTTTCGTTCCGACCAACCAGTATGTCGTGCAGAATGTGGAGGGATGGACTGTCCTGGTGAACAAGCATCTCCTCACGGATCAGGCGAAGCTCGGAGGGCGCGCACTCGAGCTCCTTCGTCAGAAGCTGAATTACATAAGACGGGTCGTGCCGGCGCAGGCGTGCCACCAGTTGCAGGGGGTGCGAATCTGGCTGGGGGTGAATGACGGTCATTCGCCTTGCTCGGAATATCACTTCAGCCGGGAATGGCTCAAGGAGCATGGTTACAATCCCGACAAAGCCAAGTCTGTCGAGATAGGCAACGCCGAATTGTTTACCGAATGGTCGGTCGATCAACCAATGATGGTGCTACACGAACTGGCTCACGCTTTTCATGATCAGGTGTTGGGTCAGGACAATCAGGGCGTCAAGGACGCCTTCGATCACGCCCAGCGAAGTCGTATCTACGAGTCTGTGCTGGATTGCAAGGGCAGCCGACGGCGGGCTTACGCTCTCACCAATGAGAAGGAATATTTCGCTGAATCGTCCGAAGCTTACTTCGGGCGCAACGACTTTTACCCTTTTACCCGGGTGGATCTGCAGCGATTCGATCCGCAGATGTACGCCCTGCTTGGCAAAATCTGGCAACAGTAAGCCGTTTCAGGAATTTGTAAGTGTTCTGCGCGATTCCTGGACCTTTTATTTCAACACCTTGTAAGTGTTCTGAGCGGTCTGACCGGCTTTGTCCGGCTCGGGGCTTTGCAGCAGACGGCACTCTCGCATGATCCTCCGATAGATTCTCGCCACCGGCGCCCGCAGCTCCGGCTGGGCCAGGGACTCGGCGACGATCTCGATCACTTCGCTCTCGCGATTCTCATCCCGAACCGGAATCCCGGCGCTTTCTTTGATACGCCCGATTTCCCTGGCGAGCTCCAGGCGTTTTTCCAGGAGCAGGGCTATCTGCCTGTCGATGAGCGAGATCTGCTCCCGGCAATCGGAGAGAGGTGAATCAGGGGTGCCGCTTTCGAGGCTATTGAGATTGGCGTTCATATGAATTCTCCTCGTCCTTTTCTAAGCGACTGCGGTTTCGGGCAGAGTGACTTGAGAGGCTCCGGTTCCAATGCTGCGACCGACTGCTTCGGCGATGGGAACGAGACTCTCGATGAGCCGGTTCATGTCTTCCAGCGAAAGGGCCTGGCGGGCGTCCGAGACAGACTTCTCGGGCTCCGGATGGGCTTCGATAATCAGACCGTCAGCACCGCAGGCTACCGCTGCCCGGGCGAGGTCGGCTACCAGCTCGCGTTTGCCGGCGGCATGGGAAGGATCGACGATGACCGGCAGATGAGTCAATTGCTTGAGCATGACCACGGCGCCCAGATCGAGGACGTTGCGGGTCCAGCGATCGAAGCTGCGGATACCGCGCTCGCAGAGAATCACCCGCTCGTTGCCGCCCGCCAGGATGTACTCGGCAGCCATGA
>JAGQHH010000164.1 GCA_020431945.1 Cyanobacteria bacterium HKST-UBA02
AACCGACCGGGAAGAGCCGGCGAAGATACCGGCAAGACCGTCCCGGCTGCCGTCACCGCTTCCGGTGACAGTCAGGACATAGAGAAGCGGCAGCCCGGCGAGAAAATTCTCCTGGGCATAATCGAGCAGGGTCCTGACCGGGGTGTCCGACTCGCCCAGAGTTTTCTCGATTCCGAACAAGGCGCTTACCATATGCGACCTGTCGATCACTTCTTTGCCACCACAACCGATGACAATATTTTTTGTATAGTTTGCCAGACCTGCCACCTCATGCGGCACCACCTGGCCAATCGAGACGATCAGGTCCCATGGCTCCAGAAGATGCCGGCTGATCTTTACCGGCAGCTCCTCCCTGATATAGCCGCCGCTGACCTCCGCCATCAAATCAGCAGGAATGGCGCCCACGCTCTCGACGCCATTCCGCCAGTCATGATGGATAAAACAATCGAATGGAATGGACGGATACATCTCCGCCATCTCTTTCTCGGTCATGGGTGTATGGGTGCCCAGGGCAGGCAGGACCTTCACCTCGGCGGTCTGGTTCAGAGCCTGGTAAAAGGCGCAGGCGATGGGACCGGCACCGGAATGGAGTCTGGTTATATCCGGCGGGACAAGTAGTACCCTGGCAGGCGGCTTATCGAGACCGTCTATGCAGTCTCTCACCACCCGGATCACTTCGTCTTCGCCAAGCGATCCGGATCCCCCTGCCAGCCGGATGATATCGCCGGGAATCACACCCCGCTGCATGACAAGCCTCCTGGAGAATCAAAGCCAATATTACAACACTGAAAGGCTTGAATTCCGGCTACTTCTTATCTTCTTTCTCCCGCAGCTCATCGATATATTTGCCTATGAGATTGCCTTCTTCGCTGCCGTCCGGTTTGACGATGGTCCAGTCCACCACATCGGCACTGGGAATATCGAACTCGGAGCCTCGCTTGTAATGGCTGAGAATCTGCACGTCGCTGTCCAGGCGCCCCCGGATCACATCACCTTTCCAGCTCAGCACCTGCACGAATACTTGCTCGTACTTGCCCGGCGAATCGCTGAGCTTGACCGTCACGAAAAGCCGCTCGCCCCGGGGAAGACCGAGGAGGAAGCGCTCTTTCACCGAGGGCAGCGTAGCCCTGGCTTTCTCGATCAGAGGGGCAAAAGCTTTTTCAATGGCAGCGGCTTTGTCGCCGGTGGCTCCCAGGGGCTCATCTTTTAGAGCCCGGTCATAAGTCGGCAGAGTAAGCCCGAGCCGTTCCGCTTTCGCTATAGCCGCCCGGGACTCGTCCGCTCTGCCCAGCTTGCTGAGAGCGTAAGCCCTCACATAGTAAGCTTCCCTGCGAGCGGCATAGGACATGGTCTCTACATCCTCGTCCAGCACTCCCAGAGCTTTCTCGAACTTGCCCTCGAGCACTAGAGTCCGGGCGATCATGATCTTGACCGGATTGCCCTCGACTTTGCGGGCTTTATCCAGGACCTCCTGGAAATAGCCCCGGGCTTTCTCATAGTGAGCGTTTACCTCTTGCTCTCCGGAGCCCAATCTGTGCAGGAAGCCACCCAGGGTGAGCTCGGTAAGTCCCAAATTGAGACCGGCGACAATTGGCTCGACGCCGAGCTTGCGGGCGGTCTGCATATCAGCCAGACCTTTTTGCATGAGGGCAAGCCTGTCATCATCGGTGATACTGACGTTTCTCTCTTTGCTCTTCTTGAGCCGGAGCTGGCCACGCCGCAGGAGAAGCTCGGCGTTATCCGGGGTCTTTTCGAGCTCGGCGTCAAGGGAAGCCAGCTCGGTGTCGAGCTTGTTGGCAGGCAGAGCGCTCTCGATCTCGCCGACGGCATCGGTGAGCTCGCTCGTATCAGGAAGCTCCGGCACATGACCGGCGATTACCGGGAAAAGAGGACAAGCCAGGACAAGAGGGCGAGCCTGTCCGGGCAGCCAGGCGAAGCCTGAAAGACAGAGAGCCATGGATATGCAGCAAGTGAGCCTGGAAGAATTCATCGTCTTCCAGTATAGCCGGATCAGTTACGGTTCTCGAGATCGACAGCCGGTCGTCCCTGCTCTTTGCGATAGAGCATGAACCATCTGAGGTTGGTGGGCTCGGCCCCCTCGAGGATGTCGTAAGCCCGCAGAGTGCCCTCGGTATCGAATTTGCCCAGACCGCCCACGACTTTGCGAAGGGCGTCCACATAGCCCTTCTGGGCCTCGTTGACCTGCTGATCGACTGATTGATTCAGGGGTATTGTCTGCTCTGAAAAGCCCAGATTGCGCCCGAATGTAATGCTCTCGGGACGTCCGGAGGCATCGCGGCTGACCGTGACATGGGGAGCATCCTTGAAAGCTTTATAAGCGCCGTCCTTCACCATCTGCCCGAGGACAGCGTCCCGGTAGTCTTTGTTCCGGTCGCCCATGAGGGACTCCAGGCTTCGTCTGAGATCGAGTCTTGCCTGCTCGTCTCCTGAAATAGCCCGGTCGGCGAGGTTCTCGATTCTCCGGGCGGGCTCTTCCGGGTGCTCGACTCGCTCGCGCTCCCGGGCTTGCATCTCAGGAGCGTGCTCCCGGCGAATCCTCTCGAACTCGGCCCGGGCGAGGTCGCCTTCGGTGCGTCCCTGCTCCTGGCGGGGCGCTTTCCGGGGTTGGACTCTTTCGCGGCAGAAGCCTTCCGAGGGCTCCTGGCCCTGTTTGTAAATGTGGTAGCCCTCACCCTGACCGATATAGAGGGTGAGATCGGGGATGTTGTCGTTGGGGTTCTGGACATCGCGCAGAGCCCGGTAAGTCGCCATCTTGTCGGCATTGCTGAGACTCTGGAAAAGACAATCGGGATTCTGGCCTGCAGCTGTGGCATCGACCAGGTCACGGGCATGCTTCGCGGCATCGCCGGAATTGTTGGGCATGGCGCACCTGAATTTGAGGAGGAGGAGTGACTTTCAATATAGATAAAATTCGTGGATTTTCCGTGAAAACACCCATCTGTTCACCTGTCGTACCCCCTGCCGCCCCCATACTCGAACTGGAGGTCTCGAGCAGCCATGAACAGCAGCATCAAAGAAATGATCATCCCGGTTTTCCCCCTGCAAACAGTCCTTTTTCCAGGGGGCAAGCTCCCGCTTCATATCTTCGAAGAGCGCTACAGGTTGATGTTCGCCACCATCCTTTCCGGTGACGGGCTCTTCGGGGTGCTGAACCTCGATGAAGACAGACAGATGGCTTCCATCGGCTGTCTCGCCCGGGTCATCGGAGTCACCCGCTTCGAAGACGGCCGGCTCAACATAGACTCGCGAGGAGTAGAGCGCTTCCGGATCATCGAGATCCAGCAACTGAAGCCCTTCATCTCAGCCCTTGTGGAGTTGATCGATGAAAGCGAGCCGGAAGAAGAAGCCTACTCGAAAGCAAGAGAAGTCAGGGAAATGCTCGGCTATCTCTTTCAACTCTCCTCCAAGCTTCTGGACAAAGACCTGGAGGTCGGCGAAATATGGCCCCAGTCGCCCCGGGAGCTATCTTTCGTGGTGCCGGCATCGCTTTACGGATCTTCTTCGGAGCAACAGAAAATACTGGAGATGGACGATACTTGTACACGCCTGGAGGCCGAGAAAGAGATCCTCGATGTCGCCATCAAGAGCCTGGCAGCGCGAACAGCCCTGAAAGACGCCCTGGGATAACTGCAGTACAACTCTCCAGTTTCAGTCTTGCAGTTTGTATCCGACCCGGGGCACATTCTCTATGATCGAAGGCTTTCCTTCTTCATCCAGGACTTTGCGCAGCCGCGTGATCGCCATGCGCACTGCCGCCGGTGAGCAGGCGGAATCATAATTCCAGACCCGGGACATTAGGGCCTCGGTGTCGAAGATCTCGCCGGGATGCCTGAAGAAGAACTCCAGTAACGCGAAGTCTCTCGGCTGCAGGCGCATGGTAGCACCATTTCTGGTGGCGCTGAAATTAGCTGGATCGAGCTTGATGCCGGCATGCTCCAGGGTGTCGGGGCGCAATTGTGGCGGCCGGCGAAGGAGCGATCGCACCCGGGCGACCAGCTCTTTGAGATTGAAAGGCTTGGTCAGATAATCATCGGCACCGGTATCGAGGCCGGTGAGCTTCTCATCAACAGAGTCCTTGCCGGTCAGCATTATCACCGGTGTCAGACCGCCACCGGTCCGAAATTCCGAAAGTATGTCGATACCGCTCTTGCCGGGAAGAGCCCAGTCGAGAATCACCGCGTCGTAGACGAAAGAGCGGAGCGCCTCCCGGCCATCGTCACCGGCATAGAATTTGTCCACGGTATGACCTTCCAGAACAAGCTCTGCTTCGATTGTGTCTGCCAGGTCCCGGTTGTCCTCCACCAGGAGCAGTTTGGCCATCCCGGAGCTTCCTCCGCCATTTCAGGTAGTCGAGATAGTATTATAGTCGAGTATCAGAATCCCAATCCCTAAGAAACAGGCGGCCGAGCCCAAAAAGATGTCTCTATCGAGAAAGGTTCTGGCCTTCGTGGCAATCCCTTCCATCGTCCAGATCGGTCTGCTCGTCTGCGTAGCCAATCTCAACCACGAAGCCGAGCTGGAGCTCCTGCGCTCCACCAGGGCCCGCAATATCTCCGATGCCATCAATACGCTCTCGAAAGACGCCCTTGACATAGTGGCATCTTTCGGTGGCGATCCCGATGCCATCAAGAACCTGACTGTCGACGATCCGATGTTCGGAATTTTTAAGAGTCGCATGGACAACGACTACGATCATCTGGAGTCCCTGGTCAAGGACGATCCGAAACTGCTGGGCATAACAAGAGACTCCCGCAAGACCTCCGAAGAGACCCTGAAAAACCTCATGGCTGTCAAAGAGTCCCAGGAGACCGCCGGGCTCAGCGAGCGTGCCCTTCAAAAAGTGCTCTGGAAAAAAATCAGGGCATCTATAAAAGATGTGCTCAAGCAAGAGCTGATCTATGTCGGTCAGGAGCAGAAAAAGCTTTCCGAGAGAAGCCCGGAGATCCAGGCGGCTCTCCGGCAGAAGTCCCAGCAGGTGCTCATCGCCACTGCAGTTTTCGATCTACTGCTGGCAGTGGGTGCCGCTCTGATTTTCATCCGGACCATCACCGAGCGCCTGGAGAGAATGTGCGACAACACCCTGCGCCTGGCGAGCAACGCTCCTCTCAACCCGCCCCTCGAGGGCAATGATGAGATCGCCAGACTGGATGCCGAGTTTCACCGCATGGCCTCCGAGCTCGAACGGTCGAGAGAAAAAGAGCGAGCGATACTGAATAATGCCGGTGACCTGATCTGCGCCCTGGACGAGAATGGCAGAATCACCAGCGCCAACCCGGCCAGCAAGACCCTGCTCGGGCTCGAGAGCGAGGCTCTGGAAGGAAGATATATCGTCGACCTGGTGATCGCCGATGATACCAACCGCATGCTCGACTATCTGGCCGAGCTCAAAGAAACAGACTCGGCTGCAAACCGAGAGCTTCGCCTCCGTCACGCATCCGGTGAAGCGCGATGCACGCTCTGGTCGGGACAGTGGTCTCCTTCCGAGAAAGCTTTTTTCCTGGTTCTTCATGATGTCACCGAAAGACGCCGGGCCGAGGACCTGCGCCGGGAGCTCATGGCCATGGTCTCTCACGATCTCCGCAGCCCGCTCATGACCGTCTCCAATGTTCTCGACTTTTTCGAGCGCGGTCTCTATGCCACCTTCGAGGAGAAGGGCAAGAAATTCGTGCGCTCGGCGGCCCGCAACACCCGCTCGATGATTTTTCTGATCAATGACCTTCTCGATATAGACAAGATGGGAAGCGGCATGATGACTCTCGACCGCAAGCCGGTTTCCGTGGACAAGCTCTTCACCTCTGTGATCGAGAACAATTCCGTCACCGCCGAGGAAAGAGGAATCGAGCTGCGCATCGGATCAACCGCGGACTGTTTGGTTTTCATAGACGAGGAGCGAATCGCCCGAGTGCTCCAGAATCTTGTAAGCAACGCTCTCAAGTTCGCCGAGACGTCTACCACTATCGAGATAGATGCTGCCATCACCGATGGTTTTGTCGAGATCTCGGTCAAAGACGAAGGTCGAGGTATTCCGCCGGATCTGATCGAGACGATTTTCGATCGCTACAGCCAGGTAGATTCGAGGGAGGACTCCCGCACCGGCTCCGGACTCGGTCTCACCATCTGTAAATCCATAGTCGAGCTGCACGGCGGCCGTATCTGGGTGACCAGCGTCGAAGATGTAGGAAGCCGTTTCGCCTTCACCGTCCCGCTTGCTCAACCTGAGTAGCATCGCTGGAAGAATTATAATAATCAGGTAAGACCTGAAAGTTCACCTCATTTCCTTGCCTTCCGCCGATGGAAAGACAGTTATGTCAGATCACCACGATAAAACCGTAGAGCAATGCTCATTTTGTAACAAGAGTGGAAGGCTGATTGCACTAGGTTCAAAGTTGATTTGTGCCGACTGTGTGAGGAAATTCGAAATACGTCTGAAACAATCGACATCAATTGAGAAATGTTCATCCTGCAACAATCGAGAATCGTACTCTCCGTCCGTCTCGGTGTTTCATCAATTCTGCAAAGAGGCTGATGAGCAATTAAATCTAGAAGACGACGACTGGTTTGGCAAAGGAGTGGAGATCTATCAAAGAATTGTAGAGAACGATCGCCAAAAGCAACATCAGCTAAATCAATCGTCGTCCAGAAGAAAAATTGCGCATTTTTCAAATTACTCTCTCTGTGACGAATGCATAGACTCCTGCACCGAGATCATTAGTTTTTTTGATGAGCACGAACGTGAATAAGTCTTCCGCCATACGGTTGGAATCGGCAGGCGGCGCTTTATGGAAGCCATCTCCATGGTTCGATGCACTAAATCAGCGTGCAATCGAGTTTACAGCTATTCTAATATTGGGGTAGCCGAAAAGCGTTGAAATTCACAACTCAAGGCAGCTCAGAGACAATTTTTGCAACCGGCTTCCACCGATCCTGCCCGCCTTTGGCAGATTCCAATGACTCTTCATTCAACTCGATCGGCTTTTCGAGGTCCTTAATTTCTTGCTTTTGTTTTCCCTTGCGGTTTTTCTTGGACTGTTGTTGCTTCCCGCTATTTGCTGCCTTATCGTTACTCATTTTCTCGCCTCTTTCAGTAATCATTCTAATTATAGCCTGACAAATTGAAGGAATTGTGAAGGACTGCGTCAAAGCTGGAAACACAGAATGGCACTAGCTTCCCTGTCTTCAAAACGGCGGGAGCCGGCGATCTGCTCGCCGGCGTCCATCCGCTGCCTGTCCGTCCGTATGGAAAGCTTATTTTCCCAGGGGAGCCGAGCGTGTGGTGCCCCTGGTGATGGTTCCGTCACGGTTGACGGTGAAAGGCTGGGTGAGGATCGGTGCCGGTCTCACTGACGCGGCATTGTAGTTAATATCGAGAAGAATCTCTGCCTTGTCACCGCCATCCAGGCGGGAATCCGTTTTGCCTGGATCGAAAGTCGGTCCGGGCCGCTCCTCCGAGCCGATATCGGGCTTCACCGAGCGGCTCCGATCCGCATCGAGTACTCCATGATCTTTAACAGAGTCTTTGATTCCGCCTTTGACGACTTTCTTGTTTCCGTCCTTGACCGGCCCGGTGCCGAGCTGCTCGTTCTGGTAGTCCTGACTGTGGCTTCCTTCGGAAGATTCCGTATTGAGCTCTTTTTCCTTTTTGTTCATACGGATCTTGTCGTCCGAATTGTCGAAGGGGCTGGGCAGATCAAGACAATCAGGCAGGCTTTGCTTATCGCTCTTGCGGCCGGCAAGCAGCTTGTCGTTGTATCGGTCCCAGTCATCCTGGGTGACCAGGCCGCCTGCCTGACCGAACACTTCGTTGTTCTTGCCACCATCATTGACGTTTACTAATTCCATCATGGTCGAATCTCCTTTGAAAAACGCTAACAGGCAACTGCGACTGTGGGTTTCAGAATAGAGACGGCTTGTAATCCATGTATAACTGCGTGCAACTGCGTATAACTGCAAAAGCCCTGTACCATATAGAGGATGGAAACCGACGTCTACGAGAGCAAGCTGCTGGCCAGGATCACCCTGCGGCTCATCCCTTTCATGCTGGCTCTCTATGTAATCTCGTATCTGGACCGGATCAACGTCTCCTTCGCCGCCCTGGCCATGAACCGGGACCTGGGCTTCTCCGACACCGAATTCGGGCTGGGGGCTGGGATCTTCTTCATCGGCTATTGCATCTTCGGGATTCCCAGCAATCTGGTCATCGAGCGCCTGGGCGCCCGTCGCTGGATAGCCGGGATCATGGTGGTCTGGGGTTTTCTCACCCTGCTTTTCTGTCTGGTCAAAACCCCTTTCCAGTTCTGCGCCCTGAGACTTCTACTGGGAATTGCCGAGGCGGGCTTTTTCCCGGGCATGCTTCTTTATCTCACTTACTGGTTCCCTGGCAAATACTACGGCTCGGCAGTAGCACGCTTTATGACCGCTATTCCGATATCGGGAATTGCCGGTAGCGCCATCGCCGCTGCCGCCCTCTCGATGTCGGGGGCCGCCGGGCTGGCAGGTTGGAAATGGCTTTTTCTGGTCACCGGAGCACCAGCGATAGTGTGCGGATTCCTGGTTCTGGTATTGCTTCCGGACAGACCGTCCACAGCTTCATTTTTGAGCCCCGAAGAAGTCGAAATCATCGAGAAGGCATCAAATTCCGGCAGCGAGAAAGAGGCTCCGCCTCAAAAAGCCGGAGGCGAGACAGGCTTTCTACGCCCCCTGAGCAATCCTCTGGTCTGGCGCTCGGCGGCTCTTTATTTCTCTCTGACCGTGAGCATGTATGGCTTCCAGCTCTGGCTCCCTCAGATAATCAAAGCCTCGGGCTCGAGTAACCAGAGCCTGGACGACACCACCACGGCTCTTCTTGCAGCGATTCCGGCGATTTTTCAGGCCCTGGGCATGCTGATCATAGCCCGGAGCTCCGACCGGCGAGGCGAGCGTCGTCTCCACGTGGTGACGGCTGCTGCCTGTACTTTCGCCGGTCTTCTTCTTTCCATGAGCAGCAGCCAGAACATCATCCAGATGGTCGGGCTCTGCCTGGCGGCTTTCGGCATCTGGGGCTCCGTGGGACCGTTCTGGGCCCTCACCAGAGAGACCCTGCCCCAGAAAGATCATGCCACCGGCATCGCAGTGATCAATTCAGTGGGCAATCTAGGCGGCTTCGCCGGTCCTTATCTGGTCGGTCTGGTGAAGGCAGGTAGTCAGGGTTTTGCCGCTTCCCTGGTAGTGCTTGCAATATCATCTATATTCGCCATGATCCTGGCTCTAATGGCCAAACCCTCCTCCGGGACGATGAACGGGGAAGCACCCTCTTCTACAATTGACAAATGCTAGCAATATCCAGGCACTTTCTCTCTCCGCTCATTGCCCTTCATCTGCTCCTCTGCCCTCTTCCGGCCCCGGCGGAAGAGTCGAAAGAAGCGACCCGGCCGATCAAGGACAAATGGGCAGTGGTGGTGGGCGTCAGCCGCTTCGCCGACAGCAAGATCAACTTGCGTTATCCGGCCAAGGACGCCCGGGACTTCTATGACTATCTGGTCAATGAAGGCAATTTCAAGAAAGATCACGTGGTCCTCCTCACCGACGAAGAAGCCACGAGACTCCGGATTCTTTCTGCTCTCGGAGACAAATGGCTCCCTCACCTGGCTCATCCCGACGACCTTGTGGTGATCTATATCTCCAGCCACGGCAGTCCCGCCGACATGGACGTGGGCGGTCTCAACTATATAGTCGCCCATGACACCAGTCTCGATTGTCTCTATGCCACCGCCATACCACTGCAAGACCTGATGCGGATCATCAAGAGCAGGGTGCTTTCGAGCCGGGTGATCCTGATCCTCGACGCCTGCCACAGCGGCGCTGCCAGCCCGGAAGCCAAGGGACTCTACAGAGCAGGCAATGTGGACGCCGCCAGGCTGGCATCCGGCACAGGCCAGCTTGTCATCGCCTCCAGCAGCCCGGACCAGGTCTCCTGGGAAGGCAAGCAATACGCGAACAGCGTTTTCACCTATCACCTGATCAAAGCCCTCAAAGAAAAAGGGGATGCCACCACCATCGGTGAAGCTTTCGACAACATGAAAGCCGGTATCCAGGAAGAAGTGCTCCGGGACCGGGGCAAGCTCCAGACTCCCGAGCTCAAGAGCGAGTGGCAGGGCAAGACCATCGCCCTGGCGGTACCGCCGGTGAGCCCGCGCAAAGGCATGCCCGAAATCGTGCCGGTTCCGGTCAAGCCTCTGGACGAGACCACCGAGAATCTCGAGGCTAAACTTCCTCCCTCCACGGCCCCGACCAGCACCAGGACCTGGTCTGCGGTGGAAGGCGATTCGGGTATCGAGAGCTTGCCTGCGATTCCGCCTGTGACCGTGCTCGACAACGGCAATATCTACCTGGTCTACAACAAGCCCAGCCGTGCCACCACTTTCAATATCAATTATCCCGGTCTTCTTACCTATATGTTCACTTATCACTGGAACGACGCCCACGGCGCCAGACCAGGCACCATAAGGCTCAAGCATGACAACGGACATATCTACGGGCCTTTCAAGACTACCGGCAAAGCCGGTCAGGGCAATGTCCCCAACGCCTACTGGGAGTGCGAGCCACTGGTCCGGCTACCCGCCGGCACTTATACGATTATCGACAGCGACCCATCCACCTGGGCGCAGAACGAAGGCTCCCGCGGTGCCGGCTTCGCCCGGGTAAAAGTGGCGCCCCTGGTCACCACAAGCCATCCGGATCGGTCCAGAGAGCTCAAGCGAAGCCCCGAGACAACTATCTATAACAACGGCAATATCTACGGCTGCCTGAACAATCCACTGAGACCGACCAATTTCAGCATAGACAGACCGACTTTGATAACCAAGATCACCAATTATCACTGGAACAACGGTCGCGGCAAAGTGCCGGGCAGGATCACCCTGCTGCACTCGGATGGCACCAGATACGGTCCCTGGCAGACAAACGGCCGGTCGGGCCAGGCCGGCGCCCCGGAAGTCTACTGGGACTGCCCGGTGGACCTGGTGATCAAACCGGGCTTCTATACAGTAATCGACAGCGACCCGCCCTCCTGGTCCCACAATCCCCAGAATGGCGGCGCCGGCATGACCGAGATAACCGGTGTGTTTCAGTAAGCGGTACACTTTCCTAAAAGCTGCCCGTGCCCAGTATTGGTCTTATGAAAAAACTGGAAACCGCCGTACTCGCTGTTGCCGCCCTCCTCGCCTCGATGGCGCCGGCTCAGGCGTATTATGACGACTATCTGCCCGCGCCATTTTTAGGCACAATCAAACGCTATCCCCAGAGACTCGTCGCCGACGAGATACCGAACGACAACTGGAGCAAAGAAATCAGAGCCGGAGTGACGGCAAGCACGGCGGAAGGCTATCTGACGATCTCGGGCAGGGACGCCTCGGGCAAGGACTGGACCCTCCGGGAGGATCTCAGCGAGTTTTTCGGAGCTTTTATATACGCGGCGGACCTCGACCGAAACGGCAAAGAAGATATAGTCATCTGGTTCGCCACCGGCTCCTGCGGACTGCCCTGGTCAGTGGTCTTCGTCTATCTCTTCGACAAAAACGGTATGCCTCATAAGCAGGAAGCAGTGAGCCGCTTCTACAACGACGAGAAAGGCCTAGCGGATCTGATCGAGGCACCGGACGGCCGGGGAGCACTGCTTCTCATCCAGGATCTCGCCCAGGTAGAGCTGGAAGGCAAATACCACAGCTACTGGCGATTCTCCGCCCTGCGCCCGCTGGGCAACGACCTGGTCGAGGTCGACAAGCTCTCGGGTGTAAAACTGCCTGCTTTTGTATTTTTCACCAATAAGCCCAATCATAAGATCTCGAAGAACTCAGTTCTTCTGGAGCGTGGCTATAAAGAAGAGCAAAAAAGGCAAGCCCGATCAGACTGAGGCGACGACCCCGCTTTTCGCTCTCCTGGCAGTACGCAGACGGTGGTGCGCCGCCTTTATTATCGTCTCGAGATCGCCGCCGTCTTTATCCGAATCGGCGACCCCGGCACTGAAAGTGGTGACGAATTTGTTGGTCGAGCCGGCGAATCTAAAAGCCGAGAAATCGGCCAGGAGTCTCTCCAGGGCTCCCGCCAGGGCACCGGTGCCGGTATCGGGAACCGCCAGAGCATAGCCGGAGCTGCTCCATCTCGCCCGCAGAGTCTCGGCGCTGAATCTATGTTGCAGCATCAGACCGAGATGGACCGCGGCGCTGTGAGCGCCATAATGACCCTGGACGATAGTGAGCTCGTCGAAGTCGTCCATCTCCACAATTGCCAGGGCAAGCGACTGGTTGACTCGCGCCGCCGTCTTGCGGAGCGCTTGCGCCTCGATCATGAAAGCGTCGCCGCGCAACATACCGGTCTCGGTATCCCGGGCACGCTCCCGGCGTTTGCGCATGGCCGAGGCCAGATGGGCCGAGACCCTGGCTTGAAGCTCTTCGGCAAGCACAGGCTTGGTGAGAAAATCGGTGGCGCCCACGGCGAATGCGGCGGACCGGGCTTCCTGGCTGGTCTTCGAAGTCAGGATAATCACCGGCACATCGGCGACCTCCGGTATCGTCCTTATCTGCCGGCAAACTTCATAGCCGGTCATCATCGGCATCATCAAATCGAGCAATATGATATCCGGCTTGACTTTCTCCACCGAAGCCAGGGCCTCCACCGGACTGGTCTGGTAGGTCACTTCCATGCGCTGATCCGTGAGCACCCCGGAGACGAATCGGCAGAGTACCTCATCATCATCGATTACAAGAAGACGAGGCTGGCCGGGAGTGCTGACTCGCAGAAGCTTCTCCACCGATTCTCTCAGATCTAGTCCCGAGACCGGCGCATAGAGCACATCGGAAGCGCCTACATAAGTCCGATCGGCAGGGCTGAGCATGAGCTTATTGGGGCAGATGAGAGCAAGAGGCAGGGCTTCGTTGCCGGGGATTTCCCGGAGCATACGAGCATGCTCATAAGCAGCCTCGGCATCGGGGCCGGTATCGATAATAGCGGCGTCGATCCGGTGCTCGGCAGCATAACGTAGAAAAGAACCGGGATTGTCGGTGCCCTGCACATGCGCCAGCCTGAGAGTCTCCTCCTCCATGACCGAGTCGATGACGGTCTCATCCTGGCTGAGGATGAGGACCCGATTGCGGGTTGTTTTTCCGGGCATGTCCACGGCACCGCTCATGGCATCATTGATGAGATTGTTGCCGGTGGCCAGACCCCGAATAATCTCGGACCAGTAGATCTCCTGATCCGAAGCATCGCGCGGATCTAGAGAATAGAGAAAATCTTCGAGCTTGCCTGCCAGCTCGCCTATTTTCTCGAGTCCCAGAGAGCCGGCGGTGCCTCTTACCGAATGAGCGATGAGAATTCCCTGCTGAAGCGAGGTCAGCGCCGTCCGGTCATTGTTGAATTCGTCCACGAGCTGGGTGAGCATTTTCCAGTCGTTCTCCAGCTGCTTGAGATACTCCATCCTGGCCTCTCTTACAGCCTGTTCGATCTTGAGCTTCTTGGCCAGGTGACGAAGCTCTTCATCCGAAAGAGCTACCGATGCCTCCCCGGCGCCGCTGGCATGAGCGGCGGCGATACCTTCGCCACCGTAATTTTTCTCGTAACCCGGCAGTAGAGACTCCACCTGCTGGAGGAAGGTCGAGGCGACTATAGGCTTCTGGATGATCAGAGCGACCTGGAGAATATTGCGCAGCCAGCTGAAAGTTTTGGTATCACAGGGGATGGCGGAGCAGAAGATGATCGGAGTATTGCCCCCGGCATTGCGAAGATTGGTGATCCAGCTCATTCCGTCCATCTGGGGAAGGCGATAGTCGACGATGGCGAGGACTGTATCCTTGTTCGAGAACATCGCCGTCGCTTCATCCGGCGAGCCGGCTTCCACGACCTGATAGCCCTCCTGTCTCAAGAGGTTGCCGACCAGCTCCCGGAAAGGAGCATCATCATCCAGTATCAGAATCGATCCGCTTTTCTTTTCGGGCACGGCTATTTCTCCTCTTCGACATTACTGCTCTCGACTTCAGCAAGAGGCATCTCGAACCAGAAAGTGGTGCCCTGACCAGCACCGCTATCGAGACCGATATGACCGCCATGCTGCTCAACCAGGGCTTTGCAAATAGACAGACCTAGACCGGTTCCGCCTTTGGGGCGGTCGTCGCCGCTGTTGATCTGCTGGAATTTCCTGAACAGCTTGCGCTGGTCCTGCTCGCTGATTCCGGGGCCTTCATCCGTTACACTGAATCGAACCATGCCGTCGTTCTTTTCACTTGTGAGGGTGACGCTGCTACCTTCCGGGGAGAATTTGACGGCGTTGGAGACGAGATTGGTGAGAACTTGCACCACCCTGTCTCTGTCGGCATTTATCCGGGGACAACGCTTAGAGCCATCCACCAGGCTCACCTGATGATCCTGCGCATAGGCGCTCAGCGCTTCTATAGTATCGTGCACCAGGGATGATGCATCAAGGGGCTTGAGGCTCAGCTCCATTTTACCGGCTTCGATCTTTCGTATATCGAGGATGTCGTTAATCAGCCGAATCAGACGATCGCATTCGCGAAGCCCCATGGACACCAGACGGCTCGCCTTGGCGGAGAGCTCGCCTCCCTTGCCTCCGGCAAGCAAGCCCAGGGAGCCCTTGATCGAGGTCAGGGGAGTGCGCAGCTCGTGAGAGACCATCGAATAGAATTCGCTCACCCTCCTTTCCGCCTCGTGCCTGGCTGTCACATCCTCGAAAACGATCACCCCGCCATTGAACTTGCCATTGGCATCGAGGACCGGACGGCCGTTCACGCATACCACCACGCCATCCGGATTGCTCTCGGTGCGGATGGTGATGAGCACGTCATTGGTAGACTCGCCATGCATGGCCTTCACCAGTGGCAGATCTTCGAAGTCGATGGGACGCTCGCCGTCGGCGGAATAGACTGTGCCTGTCCACTCGGAAAGATTTTTTCTGGGCGCTCCGGTGCCAAGAATTCTCTGAGCCGATTTGTTGAAGATGAGGATCTCGCCGTTTCGATCAGCCAGGATTACACCGGAGCCCATATTGTCCAGCACCGAGTCCATCACACCTTTGGCTCTGGCCAGCTCGGTGAGGGACTCCTGCAGCCTTTCCGCCATCTCCCGGCGCTCCACCAGCTGACCGATTTCATTACTGACCTTGGCGAAAGCCTCCAGCACCTCCTGATCGGACCTTTCGATACGCTCGCCGAAAAACTCGAAGACCCCGCAGGTCCCCCCGTCCAGCCTGATGGGGAAAGCAAAGACACGGTAAAGTCCGTAGGACTGCACGAGATTTCCCAGCAGAGTACGATCCTGCCGGTCCTCCTCTGTTGCCCAGAGAGGTAGATACTCCACCCAGGCGCGACCAGCCAGACCATGGGTCTTCTTGACCTCGCACCGGGTGACAGCGCTCTTGAAATCGTCCATTGGCTCTGCCGAATAGAACTCGGTGCTTACCAGAATGTCCATCTCAGGGGGCTGGCGCCAGAAAATTGCCACCTTGAAACCGAGCATCTCGCTCACTGTCTCGAGGACTCCGGCAAGGGTCTGGGACACATCCTGGCTGCTGGCGACGATCTTCGATACCTCGTAAAGCGCCAGGTGTGTGAGCCTGGTCCGACGCCGGGCAGCATCCGACCTGTGTATATAGACGAATCCGGCAATGAAGGCTGTGCAGGAGATAAGGGCCAGAATTAGCAATCGATTGAGAGATTCGCTGGCTGCCTCTGCCAGGAATCGTGACTGGATTCTCAGGAGCCTGTTCTCTTCACGAATCAGCTGCTTCAGGTCGGTCATGGACAGATCCATCAGGGAAAAACCCCGGTCGGTGAGGACGATTTTCCGCGCCTCATCGATTTTTCCTGCTTTGCGGAGTTCCACGGTAGTCTCCAGCTCCGATAGCTTGTCGCTTACATGAGAGCGCAGCTGCTCCAGCCGGGCCATTTGTCCCGGATTGTCCTTGAGCATTACAGAGAGCGAGTCGAGGAGCAAGATTACCTGCTCCCGAGCTTGATAGAACGGTTCGAGATATCTCGACCTGCCAGTGATCAGATAACCGCGCTGGGCCGATTCGACTCCATAAAGAGCCGACTCGGTCCGGGTCAGGGTCCTGATCATCTCCTGGGTCCTGATCACCGCCCGTCGGTGGCTGGCCAGCTCATGCGACTGCAGATAAGTAGCAGTGAGAGCGACAAGCAGAATCGAGGCCACCAGTGCCGCAGCCATGAGGAGCAATGTTCTGGGTAGCCGGTCCTGCGCTCTCTTCATCTGATTTTCAGCCGGGCTCGCCGGCCAGGAGGGCGCTGATCTCGTCGGTGAGAGTCATGGGATCGAAAGGTTTTGCAAGCACCCCCAGGACGTCGAGTCCTTCATACTCGCCGAGTTGCTGGGTCTGCACCCGGGCGGTGAGGAAAATCACCGGGATCGAGCCTATCTCTGGATCGGCTCGCAACTCCTTCAGAGTGGCGATGCCGTCTTTGCCCGGCATCATCCGATCCAGCAGAATCAAATCGGGATTCTCTCTCCTGGCAATCTCGAGACCCTGATCGCCGGAGCCCGCGGCAAGCACCGTCCAGTCGTCCTCCAGGGACAACTCCAGGACTTCTCTGATTGACTTCTCGTCGTCGATGATCAGGACTTTCATTTCAATCCATATATATAGAGCAAGAATTCTCCCATAGTGAACAGGCTAAGCAATCACTTGAAATCGGTATTTGAGTTCTAACAGGTCCGGATGAACGGGAAGTGAACAGGAGCTGGACTTCTAAAGAGGTCAGCCGGCGATCCCTTCCAGGGTCTCGATATCTCCTGAGCCGAGCTCGAAATCGACAGACGCCAGGTCTTCGAGCATATGCTCCCGGCTGCAAGTCCCGGTCAGGGGCTGCATACCCACAGCAAGACAGAAAGCGAAAACGGTCTGGGCCGGTGTAGCGCCGAGCCGCCTGGCTATAGAGTGCAATTCCGGATTGCGGAGGGCGCCGGTATTGGCTGTGAGAAGAGAAAAGCCCTGATAGATGATGTCATGCTGCCGGCAGATCGATCGGACTTCCCGGTCCCAGCCGAGAGTCGCATAACAGCGATTCTGGACCACCATAGGCTTCACCCGGGCGCTCTCCACCAGGGTCTCGAGCTGCCCGGGAGAGATATTGCTGACTCCGATTATTCGGGTTTTCTTCTGGTCATAGAGCTCCTCCATGGCCTCCCAGACCTCTATATCCGAAGCCGTCCAGCCGTGCCGGCTGTGAGGTCCGTGCAGGACATAAGAGTCCACCTGGTCGGTGCCCAGGTGCTCCAGGGAGCTCGCCATGGACTGATTCACCTGGGTGGTGAGATCGGCGCCGGCATCATAGGGAGTCCGGTGATCCTGACCGTTGACCGAAGTGAATTTCGTCTGCAAAAAAAGTCCGGACCGTTCTACTCCACGGCCGGCAAGAGCCGTGAGAGCCTCGCCGACCCTGGCCTCGTCATAATGGATAATCTGATTGGCGGTATCAATGGCGGTGAAGCCTGACTCCACGGCCAGCTCCACCAGCGGTGCTGTCCGCTCCTTCTTCCAGGCGGTCCCGTACATGAATCGTGGAAGCGAGACATCGTTATAGGTTTTGATTTGTGTGCTCATTTATATCTTTTGTGCGGCAGTTCATTGTAGTTTATACTGCAGCGAATGTCTCCGCCAAAGCTTGCTATTGCCATCTGTACAGTGATTTCCCTCGTTTTTTCCGGAAATGGCTTTGCGGCTCCTTCCAAGAGATCGGTCGCCACCCTTAAACAAACCACCAGCCGTGGCGTTCTTCTGGTCACCCTCAGGCAATACCGGGCAGCCATCAAACGTCTCGATCAAACAATCGCTTCCGACCCGGCGCCTTTCTATCGCTCCGAGCGAGCCTTCGCCTATCTGAGCGTGAAAGAGCCGGAGAAAGCCATGCCGGACCTGAATTCGATCTTGAAAACCGAGCCTGACAACTTCCTGGCTCGCCAGCGCCGGGCATACGCGTATCTATTGATAAAGAAACCTGCCCTTGCCATCGCCGACTGCGAGAAGATCCTGGCCCTGGCTCCGGATGACGACATCAGCAAGGGCTATCTCAGAGGCGCCCTGGCGATGGTGGGCCGCAGGCAGGGAGCCGAGGTCCGTATTCGAGAGCTCTGTCATTACCAGGGAGGCGACGACTGGTTGAACAAAGTCGAGATCTTCGACAAGCAAGATAATTTCGACCGGGCTAGAAAAACCGCGCTGGATCATATCAAGAGATTCCCCCTCGATCCCCGGGGCTACGAGGCAGCCTCCAAGTTGACCCGGGATTCGAAAGAGTCTCTCCGCCTCCTGGACAAATGTATCGCTCTCTACCCGGGACATATGACTGCACGCTGGTCGAGAGCCAGGATTTTCGAGAGCATGAAAGATCACGACCGGGCTGTGACGGATCTCAATGCGGTCATCCAGGACTGTCCCCGGACCTGGGTCATGCGCTTCGACCGCGCACGAAACGAGCATCTGGGCAAACATCTCGACGATGCCATCACCGACTATGAGTTCCTGAGCGCAGCCGATACGGAATCGGACGAAGCTCCTCGCAAAGCCGGCGAATGCTATATGGAGAAAGGCGATTGCAATCGTGCCGTGTCGTGGTACAGCAAAGCTCTTGCTCGCATGCCCGATCAACCGGAAGTTCTCTACCGGCTCAGGGCAAAGGCTTATCAGAAGGCCGGCAAAGCAGAGCTCGCGAAAAAAGATCTGGAAAAAGCAAAGGCGGCTTCGCGCCCATTATTTCGCTGATCACGCTGGTGATTTTCACAATTTCCGAGTTCACGGCCACAACTAGATCACAGGCTCTTGCTAAGGTAGGAGTGAAGTTACCAAGACTGCTCCGGTATCCATATGGCAAAAATTCTTTTGGTCGAGGACGAGAATGACCTGGCGCGACTCATCCAGAACTGGCTCCAGAGGGAGCGGAACCTGGTCGAGATAGCCCCGGACGGAGTTACGGCATTGCATCGTTTGAAGACCTCATCTTACGATGTGATCATTCTCGATATCATGCTTCCGGGAATCTCAGGAGTGGAATTGTGCCGGATGTTCCGCCAGCGCAAAGGAACCACTCCGGTGCTGATCATCACGGCCCGCACCTCGCTGCAGGACAAAGAGCAGGGCTTCCTGGCCGGAGCCGACGACTATCTCACCAAGCC
>JAGQHH010000165.1 GCA_020431945.1 Cyanobacteria bacterium HKST-UBA02
CCGGCTATCACCATCAGGGAAAGCACCACACCGGCCACACAGATCGAGACGAGCATCGTGTCGCTGGCATTCAGCCAGGTGAGAGCAGGCAGGGTGAGATAAGCTCCGTCGCCGAGATACTGATAGACACGCTCGAGGAGCTGCCTGGTCGGACATACCCCGGAGGAGCCATTGAGCATCAGCATCTGGGCACCGTAAGACCAGAAAGCCGCCAGATGCACGACCCCAAGTAAACGACCGAGCAGCCACGTGGATATGGCGAAGGACTCTTGATCTTTTTCTGACTTGGCGCTCGGGTCGTAGATCATAATCGGATCAGTTTACCCGATGAAGCCTCCCGGCTATCAACTCATGAAACTGTCTTGAAGCTCCAGGAATTTCGCCCGGTCCTGCAAAGCTTCTTCCGGCTTACCAGCTTCTTCGAGAATTCTTGCCCGGTTCTCATAGAGGGAAGGGCAGAGCGGATGCATGTCGACAGCATGGCTGATATGAGCGATCGCTCCTTTAATGTCCCCTTCTGCCTCATGAACCAGACCCAGGGCGAGCCAGGATCTGACGCAGTCCGGATCGAGGCTGGTGGCATGTTGTGCCGATTCTCTCGCCTCCTTCATTCGATTCAGTCTGGTAAGAATCATTGATCGAATTGCATGAGAACCGGAATGAAGCTTTCGTTTTCCCACCGCCCGATCGATCTGGTCAAGTGCATCTTCGAGTCTGTCTGAAGTCAGTAGACTGCTGGCCCGGCAAATGTGGTGTCCGGACGACAGGGGGCTCACGGACTCGGCCCTGTCAAGGTCCTTCATCGCTTCTTCGATCTGGCCACATCGCATGAGCACTCTTGCTCTAGCGAGATAGCCCGAGCTGAAGTGTGGAACTGTCTCAATATAGTGTACAGCGGCCGCGAGGGCTTCTCTGCCGCGATTGAGCTCTATGAGCGCGTCAGCAAGCTCGGAATAGCCGGCCGCCCAGCGGCGGAGATGGTCATTGTCGGTTTCGATAATCTCTCGTGCATCTCGCTCGGCAGATCGAAAATCATTGCGGCTGAGAGCCAGAGAAGAAGCCAGGGACAGAACAAAGTAGTCTCTTCGCCCACTGCCAAGAATATCGAGCAAAATGCTTTCTGCTTCTTCCTTGTAGTTGCTACTGAGAAGAACTTCGGCCAGCCTGCACCGATAAAATCCGGTCTTATCTTTCCGGTTCAACTGAAGGGCACGTCTGGCGTCTTTTATACTGCGCTCGTACATTCCGAGCTGTGCGTAAATATCCGACCTTACCTGGTAACTGTGAGAATAGTTAGAATAGAGCTCGATGGAGTGGTTGACGTCAGCCAACGCATCGGCTGGAGCCTCCGGTCCGGGAGCTCTTGATCTGACTTCGGCTCTTTCGAGGTAGCCAAAGTAGTTCTTCGGACCAACCTCTATAGACCTGGTTGCATCTTGCTCCGCTTCGTCCATGCGCATAAGACAGAGGCGGATTGAGGATCTGAGAGCCAGTGTGGCGGAATCGTCATAGATGCGGATAGCTCGGGTGGCAGTCTCTTCAGCTTCCTCAAATCGATATCTCTGATACAGGAATCTAGCTTTGCAATAGAGTAGAACCAAGTCCTCATCGTCGAGGCGAAGTCCTCTGTCGATAAGATACTGCGCGGCCCAGTCCGGTCCCGTTTGCACAAGGACAGCCAAAAAAGGCTCAAATGCAGCAGAAATACCCAGAAAGAGCATCGCCGCATAACCTAGAAGGAAGCACGGTATCATTATCAGATAATTTTCGTGACCGGGCCTGCCATAGACCAGCGCTACTAGAATTAGTACCCCGAAGACAAGGAACATGCCCAGGAAGGAGAAGATCATTCTCCGTGTCCGCCGGGCTCTCTTCTTGGACAGTTCTCGATCGTTAGGCTTTTTGTCCATAGATCGATTTTACATTCACTATCGACCAATCAATATGTCAACCATACCTGAACCCTTACAAGACAAGGATCTAGCCTTTTCACGGGCCACGTTAGGCGTGAATCGAAAAAGAAGAACAAAGAACGAACAGGCCCTTGAATCTCATTTAACGAAAGCCAGATATCATGTTTCCTATGCTCAAGCCACTAAGCCTGAAATCAATCCTCTGGACCATCGTTCTTCTGGCGCTGATTTTTGCCATCGTCGACTTTGCCTGCTACCCGTCCCGGGTAAGCACCAGAGCGCCGAGCGCCAACCAGGGCAAGAACGGTCTCTGGCTGCGGTATCTCTGGTATTTCGGCAAGAAGTCCGAGAAAGAGAAAGAGAGTCTGGCTGCACGCTTGAAGGACAATCAGATTGTTTATGCTTATTTCCATGTTCGTTCCACGGATGCCCAGGGACGTCTAAAATTCCGTTATCGGGAGAATGCCCTGGCTCTCAATCAATTCATTCACGATCATGCTCCCGGGGTGAGGTCCATCGCCTGGGTCTATGTGCCCAGTCGCTATGGGCAAAATGGTGTCGATCTCAGGTCTTCCAAGACCAGGACAAATCTCGTCCGGGAGGCTGATTGGCTCATCAACGACTGCGGTTTCGACGGTATTCAGTGGGACTATGAGTTCTTCCCCTGCGGCGAGCCGGACTTTACCAGGCTGCTTGATGAGACCAGGGAAAAACTGGGGCGCGATCATCTGATATCGGTGGCGACACCAATGTGGTATCCCTTCACCGCCTGGGGCTGGAGCGATGGTTACTTCAGTGAAGTCGCCTCCCACTGCGACCAGATAGCAGTTATGTGTTACGACTCGTTTTATTACTTCCCCAGGGCTTACACCTGGCTGGTCTCTCAGCAGGCTGTCCATGTCACCGCCGCGGTGGCCAGATCGGCAAGCGATTGTCGTGTAATCCTGGGCATTCCTGTCTATGACGGTGGCACCGCCGGTCATATCAGCCACAGCGAAAATATCAGGACCGCCCTGGTCGGTGTTCGTGAAGGACTGGCAGAACCGGGCGCAGTCGAGTCAGTATTCGACGGAATCGCGCCATTTGCAGATTACACCATGGACAATGAAGAGTGGCGAATCTACCGAGAGTCTTGGCTGGAGAATCAGGGCTTTGACGGTGGCGCTGATTAGAGACGGTCACCACGCGTGACTAGCTTGCAAAAAGCCTGGAGAATGCCCCAGAGTTCGATTTGTGTTCGACGATAACCGAGGATGGCGGAAAGAAGTCCTGGTCTACTATGCTGTCCGGCACAGCCCAGACGAACCCCCATGAGCTCGATAATCGCGGTCAGGCCCGAAGCCTCCAGAAAACCTGCGGTATCATCGAGCTTGCGACCGCCGACCAGTGCCGCCTCCAGAAGTTTCTTGCAGGACGAGTCAGAGGGCGTCAGAGAAAGAGTGCCAACCTGACCGTCCGCCTGGAAGCGGACCAGCCAGGAAGGCGACTCAATAGTGAGATCCGCCTGAACTCGAACGCTTTTCATCGCTTTCTACTTTTTATCGATATGTGCGAGGCTCTCGCAGGTTCTGATGTTCAGAACGCCGTTCACCTTCCAGAGGGCGTGCTCGGCGTCTGGACCAGTCTTGCTCGGGACCTGTACTTCGAAATTCTTGAAGTCATAGCAGATCTCGGCGCCCCGCCCGGTGAGACGCTCGAAAAGACCGACGGCCAGATCAGGCCAGTTGCGTGTATCGGTGGCTCCGTTGTTTGTAGAGTTTGCCATGGTCAGCTTCCCCCGTTGAGCTCAATATTCCGAGCATATCTATTCCAGGTGAACGTGATGTGAACCCGGGACCGATGGAAAAATTTAGACTTTCCTCTCCTGAGGGAATATAGGTGAATGCATCATCAAAGGATCCAGCAGATAAAAAAGCATAACTGTCTGCGATGCGGCAGGCAGTTCAAGCCTGCCAAACAGACCGGGGCTGCCGGCTGGATCCTCAATCTCGGGCGGTGCAAGTGCGATAAGCCGGAGCTTTCCATCTATGCCGAGATGGAGGTGGATCACCATGATGGCAGCTCCAGCTCCGAGGCGACCTCTTCTGCAGGCAAGCTCCCCTCCCTCGATCTGCCGGAGCAGATAGATGGGCGCTATGAAGTGCTGGAGCAGATCGGGAAAGGTGGCATGGGAGCAGTCTTCAAGGTCAGGGACAGGGAGCTCGATCAGATCTTTGCGATCAAGACCCTTCACCAGAATCTGGCCAGGGACAGCTCTCTGCTGAAGCGATTCGAGCTGGAGGCGGAGGCCATTTCGAGTCTCGACCATCCGGGCATCGTGAATGTATACAGGCACGGTCTGACCGATGACGGCGAACCGTATCTGGTCATGGATTTCGCTCCGGGTGAGACCCTTGCCGAGTTGATCGAGCGTGAGGGAGCGCTTCCCGAGCAGAGAGCTTTGAATATCCTCCATCAGATAGCCGAAGCGGTCATGCACGCCCACGACCGGGGCATCATTCACCGCGACATCAAGCCGGCAAA
>JAGQHH010000166.1 GCA_020431945.1 Cyanobacteria bacterium HKST-UBA02
AACCGGAAATTAGCGCATCATATAAAGGATAAATGTGCCGATTATATAAACAGACAAGATTCCCAGAGCGTCCCAGGCCATGAAGAGCTTTTTCTTTTCTGCCCGGTAGGTCAAGCCGATGATGGCTATTGAGGTCATGATCAGACCGGTGAGGGCGCCGACCAGGTGCGTGGGCGACGAGACTTCGAGGAGCGGTCCTTTCATGTAGAGGGCATCGTCGAAGCTGAGGATGGCGAGATTGAAGATATTGCTGCCGAGAAGATTACCGACCGCCATATCGAAAGCGCCGATGCGGGCGGCTGCTATGCAGACGACGATTTCGGGGAGAGACGTGGAGATGGCGATGAGCACGCTTCCTACAAAGGTGCTTCCTAGACCTGTCATCCGGGCGATCTTGTCGCCGAGCTCGGGAAGGAACATACCAGCAATCATGATCAAGAGGGCATTGAATCCGAAGAGGATACAGGCCTTTTTGAAACTGACATTGTCATGATAGAACTCCTCGGCCAGATCGCCGACGAATTCAGCTACCCGGTTCTGCTCGTACTGATAGATGAGCTTCATGGCAAGGATATAGAGAAGAATGAAAAGAGGGCTGAGGGGCTCGATCCAGCCTATTGTGGGGAGGTGCTTGCCGGCAACGATATCCAGGCAGGCGAGACCGAGCATGAGCTGGCCGAAACCTGCCGAGAGGACATGGCCTTCATGAACCTGTCTCGAGATGGGTTTGGGACCGGACATCACATCCAGCCAGGCGATGATCAGGATATTGCACATGCAGCTTCCGAGAACCGAGCCCACCGCGATATCCGGCAAATCGTTGATGAGCACCGAGCTGACACCGGTGATCAGCTCGGGTAACGATGTCACGGTGGCCAGTAGAACCAGTCCGATCCAGGTCCTGCCCATGCCCGTTTTTTCGGCAATGACATCTCCATAGGTGCTGAGCTCTTTCCCGGCATAGAAAATCACCAGGGTGCACAGACCGAATAAAGAATAGATAACGGCTGGGTTGTCCACAGGTTGAAAGGAGTTGACGGCGCTGGAGCAGCTTAGATTCTATCGCGAATCTAGAGAACTGCGGTCTCGCGATAGGCGCCGAGAACTTCCCGCATGGCATCCGAGATCTCTCCGAGAGTGGCATATTCGTTCACACAGTCGAGAAGGGCGGTGAAAGAATCTTTGCCGTCACGAAGAACAGTCTTGAGATTTTCGAGGGTATTGGCGACTTTCTCGTTGTCCCGTTTTTCACGCAACCTGGCAAGCCTTGCGGTCTGTCTCTCTTGATACTCGGGGCCTATTTTGAGAATCTCGATCTCTTCTCCCGGGGCTTTCTCCTTGAATGAATTGAGTCCGATGAAATGCCGATCTCCGGACATGAGCTGCTGCTCGAAACGATAGGCGGCATCCTGGATCTCTTTCTGGAAGAAATGTTTTTCGATACCGGCAATGACACCACCGATCTCTTCGATGCGGGTGAAGTATTCCTCGGCCCGGCGCTCCATCTCGTCGGTGAGC
>JAGQHH010000015.1 GCA_020431945.1 Cyanobacteria bacterium HKST-UBA02
AGGGGGTCAGGTTCGGTGAGTTCCTGGCAGCCCTTGATGCGCTCCCGGCCGAGGATCTCGCCAATGCTCTTTTCGCCTCCAAAGAAATAGGCATTCCCCTGGGTCGCACCCTGGTGGTGCGCGGTCTGATATCCAACGAGGACCTGGGTAAGCTCCTCGAGCTCCACGGTCTCTACCGCCGGGGCCTCTGCGATTTCCAGGAGATCAGAGACGCATTCTCACTCTCGAAGACCCGGGGCACTAATATCAACACCGCCCTCAAGAACCTCGGCTGCCCGGTGGAAGAAGTGGAGTCGGTGCGTCTCGGTGAGCTCTTGCTCGCCTCCGGTCTCATCGATGCGACTCAACTGAACAAGGCTCTTTCTCTCCAGGAGCTATGCGGTCTGCCTCTGGGCAGAGTGCTCTGCATTCACTTCAGTATGCCTACCGAGATTATCGATACGGCTCTCGACTACCAGAAGGGTATCAGGCAGAACGTCATCACCTATCTAGACTCCGTGGACAAGCTCAAGCTGCTCCCCCTCACTCTGCCGCCAGCCAGCGTCAAGCCTCTTATCGAACTGGACTTGCGGGACCTGCTGGTGGCCGGCAAGGTATGCAGTGACGGTGATCTTCAACCGGCGATCAATTTCGCCGTCGCCAACAATCTCCCTCTCGAGCAGGTCCTCTGCAGTTTCGACTGGATCGACCAGACCCTGCTTTCCGCTACTCTCGGTCTGAGCATGCTCATCGAGCACGGCTACCTGTCGGCACACGAAGCGGTGGCATTTCTTTTGAAAGCCGGCGAGAACAAATCGGACAGGAAGAAAAAAACTATCGGCGACGACGACGAAGGCGGTCTCAACCTGCACAAGTTCCTTCTCGCCTGTGGCTTTCTCAGCCCGGACAATGTCAAAGATCTGACCAGGCTCATGGTCACCCGGGCCTCGGAATTCGGCACCATTATCGATGTTCCCATCGACGGCAACACTCCCAGGAGCGAGCTCAAGCGCCTGATTCTCGAGAGCTTCGAAAAAGACACCTGGTTTGCCGCGGTGCTCGTAGGCATGTTCGAATGCGACGACCTGGTCATTACCCATGCTCGCAACCTCGTCGATCTGGTCAATATCGGCGGCGCCACCCTCGAACAGGCGCTTCTCAGCTTCGCTTCCATCAGGCAGGACGTGGCCCGTTTCGGTGGCAGCTAAGGCGCCGCCATTCTGATCCGGATCAGCAAATCATCGAGAGCGTCCCGGCAACCGGGAGCCTCGGGAAGAACGCTTTTGGCAAATGCCTCTTCCATGATCCCGGAGAGCCTCTCATACTCTTTCAGGTGAAAAGCCATATCGGCATCATCGAGGCACTGGTGCTCAGCACCGGCAAGCTTGCGAGCGATCAGATCCGGTATTTGCGGTAAAGCAAAGCTCTCGTTGAGAATCACGAGATTGGCCTCGATCTCGCCGGTCCGCAGAAGATTGATACCAGTGAGAAGCACCCGGTAGATATAGAGCAGGGGCTTCACACGAGGCGGGCTCTCCTTCTGGAATAGACGGAGCTGAGTAGCGGCAAAACCCCGATAGTGGTGATAGTGGTGCCGGGTCACGGTATCGCGGGCGATTGCTTTCAATTCTTCATGCTCGCTGGTGCTATGCACCACTATCGGTGAATAAAGTTGCTCCAGGACATAGCCGTTCTTTTTCAAGAGAAGCTTGAAGAACTTCTTCACATCATGGGTGACGAGATCGAGCTCGATACCTTCCTCGACACCCATGGATTCCACTGTCTGCGAGCCCTCTTCCAGACCCACTACATCGGCAAGGGGAAGGATATGGACACCGCGCAAATCGTAGTCCGAATCAGGAGACGGGAAGCCATACAGATGCGCACCGCTCACAGTGGCAAAGAGCAGTGGATGCGGGTGCCGTGAAGGCATTGATCTGACGACAGGAGGGAGATCAGTCATGGCCGGCTCTCTCTTGACTGGCCATCTGCCGCCTGGCCTCGATCAGAAAATCATTGGTCCACTCATAGTCAGGTCTTTCCGGCAGCCTGGAGCTGTCCGCCGCCGCATCGAACTGCTTGTGCAGCTCGAGACGCCAGACATTGACGTCATCCCAGGCTATCTCGCCGCGCCTGATGGAGAGCAGGCGATCCTTTTCATCTTCCACCAGAACCGGCACCCGGGCTTCCTGCAAGATCGTGATCCCGGAAAGAAGCAAACGAATCAGGTGCATCACATGCTTCCACTTGAGCTCGCCCCGGGCGCGGAGATCCTGCTCGAGCTTGCGAAATTGAGAGAGGACATAGCCGTTATAAGTCTGATAGACGAGCCTGCTGAGCAGCTTCTCCCGGTTCGCTAGAAGCTCCCGGGCAATCTCGTCGGCATGCTCCACCAGTGGTGAGTAGAGACATTCGAGAACATTAGGATTGGCCTTCAAGCTCAGCACCAGGAATTTCTGCAACTCGAAATAACACTCCTCGGTCTCATGGTTCTCGATCTGCTCGGGCACACCATAGAGGGACCAGTGCATGGTGGCAGTGGGCAGATAGATACCCCGCCGGTCGGTGTCCGATTGATCGTTGTCGAGACCGTAAGCACGCGAGCCCACGATGCATCTGTAAATCACCCGGTCGTAGAGAAGCCGATCGTCCAGGGCGTCTGCCGGCCGGTCAAAGTGCAAACTCTGCACATGCTTGCGAATCGCTATCTCGTGCCTGCAAAGACTGGCATGGCTGCCGTCCGGAAATTGAATCCGATAACTGTGGGTGCTGTCGGTGGGAGCCTTGACGATCTTCCCCACCGAGCCCTTGCGCCTTAGAGCCTCCCCGCTGCGCGAATAAATCTCCACCATGGTGACGACCTGGGTCCCCACAGGCAGTATGAGATTGGCATTGACTCGATTCTCGCTCATGACCGAGGATTTATACCAGATCGTCGCGAATTTTGCTCTTCACATGCCAGTAAGCAGCTTCAGAAAAGGCTCGAGTCCTATAGCTCTCACTTTCTCTGATACGGGATAAGAATCGCCGCCCGGGTAGACAATAAATCTCTCTATTGCCTCTATATCCTCGCATGCAATGTGAAATCCTTTTTCGACTCTTGCAGTCAGACTTCTTTTGATTTCG
>JAGQHH010000167.1 GCA_020431945.1 Cyanobacteria bacterium HKST-UBA02
TCAGGACCGATTTCCTGAATAAGGTCTTTTCCGGCAGACCGGGGAGCGCTCTTCTTTGTCGCCGACGGAATCAGATAGATGGCCGCAGCACCGGCCAGAACAGCTAACGAAAGAGCGAAGCCGACAACAAGAGCCGGTTTCTTTCGCGATCTCCCACTCTTTTTCTCGATCTCCCGTTCCGGTTCGGCAGGCGCTGTCCTGATCTCGCCCAGGGCCCGGGCGAACTCGCTCATACTCTGAAACCGCTCCTCCGGTTCCTTCGCCAGCGCCTTCGTCACTGCTTCCCACAGTCCGGGTGGTGGCGCCTCCTCCATATAGAGGGAAAGGTCAGGAACCGGCTCTCTGGCGTGCTTGCCCAGGACCTCCAGGGCGCTATTGCCTTCGAAGGGAGGCCTGCCGGTAAGACATTGAAAGAGCACACAACCGAGACTGTAGACCTCGGATCGTGCATCGAATTGCTTACCGTCTGCCTGGTCCGGGCTCATATAAGCGGGGGTGCCCGCCAGGGTCTGCGAACTGTTTTCGCTCTCGTTTCTCACCCTGGCAATTCCCCAGTCGAGGATTCGCACCGAGCCCTTCTCATCACCGCCGCCGCGTTCGATGAGAATATTGCCCGGTTTGATATCCCGGTGGAAGACACCGACCGCGTGCGCTCCGGAAAGAGCGTCGCAGACCTCGGTGATGAGGGGACAGGCGATTTCCCATTTCAGTCGAACTTCCCGGGCGAGGATATTCTCGAGAGACTCGCCATCGACATATTCGAGGACCATGAACGGCGCACCGCCTCCGGTGACACCGAAATCGATGATCCGGACAATCGAGGGATGATTGAGACGGCTGGTGGCCCTGGCTTCCTCCTGGAAAGCGATGAATGTTCGGGGATCTTGAATATTGAGGATTTTGACCGCTACATTATTGATTAGCAGCCTGTCCCGACACAGGTAGACCGAGCCGGTGCCGCCCTGACCGAGCAAACGCAGGGGTTTGTAGCGGTCCATGGGAAAGCTGCCTGGATCGAGAGGCAACTCTTCGCCGTCCTCGTCTTCGATTACGGCTAACATAGATATCTCTTCGCGATCGCTATCTACCGGAACCGCAAGCCCTTCCGATCTGTCACACTGGCAGAGGTCGGAGCGGAAGATGAACTGAGTAAAAGAGCCGTGACGGCCGGCCCCCACCCGCTTGCCGCAGCGGTTGCAGATCTTGATACTGAGAGCCTGCTCGCCCGCCTCCGGGGACTGCCTGGAAAGATCGCAGGTGCAGAGCATGATCCACTGGGTCAGGCTTCCCTTGCTCCGGTCCTCTTTCGGGTAGAGGCAGGTGGGGCAGACTGGCGAATCGGTCATGGCTTGTCGAGATTCTCCAGGGCGGACTTCGCCAGTTTCACCGACTCCGGATCGCCTCTTTCGAGCTCTTTCTCAATGAGCGGACGGGCTTCCATTGCCGCGCTTCCCATATGCGCCAGATTGAGAAGGGCTCGCTGTCTTAGATAGGCGTTCTCGCTTTTCATCAGCTCGATCATGCGGGGCACCGCCGGTGCCGCTACCGGACCGAATTTGAAGAGATGGCAGAGGACCGCGGTGCCTACTTGCGGGTCGTCGATGAGACTGTAGACGCGGGCGAAGACCTCGGGATCGTCTGCACCGATGCTGCTCAGGGCGCAGATAGAGTGGGCCCTGATATTGTAGTCGCTTTCGGTCTCCATCATCTCATACAGCTTCGGCACCGCCTGCGAGGCGCTTTTGCCGTATGCTTTGAGACCGTAAGTGGTGGCATCGCGAACACGCAGATAATTGTCGTCGAGCTGCCTGGAAAGAGCCGGTACCACATCCTCATCCTCGGCATGCATCCGGCCGAGAGCCATGGCCGCTTCCGCCCGGATCGCCGGCGAGTCTCTGTCGCTCAGGGCGGCAAGAAGCGTCTGGACCATCTCTTTGCGTCTCGGGTCGCCGCCTGCAGAAGGTGGTATAGCGTCGATGGCGGCCCGACGAAGCCGATCGTTGGAACTGTTCCTTATAAGAGGAAGAAGAATCGGAACCAGCTCTTTTCCCTGATAGCGCGCCAGTGCCGAAAAGATAAGGAGATTCGTCTTGATCTCGGTATCCTTGACAGTGTTTATCATCTTCACTGCTCTTGCGCAGAGCGCACGGTCCGGTTTGTAATCCCGCTCTTGAAAAAGTAACGGCAAAACAGCAGCAGCGTTTTTGCCTGGCATATCCAAATTCGAGTCTGAGCCGCCATCGATTATGTCGAGCAGGGCCATGACTCTCGAGCTACTCAGGTCGCCATCCGAAAGAATGTCCCGGGCAATCTGGCCGGCATTGATCGCCTGTCCATCGATGGGCTGTTCTCTGGAGTCGCCGGGAAGCGGAACCGCGAGCGGCAATATCAGAGTGCCGAGCACGAGCAAGTACTTGATTGTCATTCCAGTGGGTCTCGGGAAGTCAACTCATCATAGCGCAAAGAGCTTCATATTCCCGTATCTGGGTCGACCGTCACTCGTATAAAATTTCTCGTGGATATCCTGTCTGCGGACCGTGCCATTGTTGTTGTGGATTATATAGACACGATCTCCCTGTCTTTCCACGAAAGCAATATGGTTGCTTCCTCCGGGACCGTCGGTGCCCGAGATGAAACCGATGGGGCCCTGGGGGAACTTCGAGATGTCGAAATTGCCGTTGAGCTGTTGAGGGCGCCCGAAGTGGCTGCTCAGATAGCTGTTCATATCCTTCACCCGGATCTTGAAGTCCCGGGGACTCATGGCGCCCATGTCTATTAGCCATGTGCTGGCGGTGGAGGCACATTTGAGACCGGCGGGCACATCGTCGCCGGCAAATTCCCGGGCATTGTCCGGCACGACATTGCCAAGCTTGCTCGAGCCGATGCTTTCGTGAGCCTCTCGGGCGAGATCACGGACCGAGAAGCCGCCTTTTCTGTAGCGAGCTTGCTCCAGGCGGGGCGCCCAGGTATCGCCGAGCAGAGCGGTGGCGACTTCGTCCGGCTTGTAGACCAGGTCGTGGACCGAGTCGCCGCCGTTATAAGCGCCGCCGTCTCCGGTATAGCCGCGCGCTTGAGTATTACCTTTGATATTAAGGGGCGGGATTTCCATATTTCAAAAAACTCTGATAGAAGGGCTATGGGGGCGTTTTTAATATAAAACTCCTGCGTTACTTCTGCGTGACATGATCGTGACCGGTCCGGCTTCCCCTTGCGAGCTCTGGTTTACCGGACCCAACTCTGGCACAATAGCTCCCTGTGCTCAGGAGAATTGCTATGCCCAGAGGATTTTTTCTCTTTTTCGCTCTCATCTTAAGTTCGCTCATCATCTGCGCCGGCGGTCCGTTCTCAGCCGCGGCAGCCGCACAGAAGGAGGAAGGAGAATCAAAGAAAGAGACTAAAGAGAAGGAGCCTGTCCTTTCGGTGACCGAGCACACTGTCAGGATCGATGGCAGGGAGGTGAAATACAAGGCCACTGCCGGTTATATGCTGCTCAAGGATTTCGCCGACAAGAAAAAGAAAGGGAAGAAATCGGAGAGCGACAAGAGCGATGACAAGGACAGCAAAGAGCGAAAAACCAGGGCGAAGATCTTTTTCATCGCATACACCAGAGAAGATGCCGGCAATTCCGACACACGACCGGTGACTTTCTCGTTCAACGGCGGACCCGGCTCTGCTTCGGTATGGCTCCATATGGGTGGTCTCGGTCCAAGACGAGCGGTGCTCACCGATCGGGGCGAAGCCCTGCCTCCCCCTTATCGTCTCGAGGACAATTCATTCTCCTGGCTGGACAAAACCGATCTGGTCTTTATCGATCCTGTCTCCACCGGCTACAGCCGCACCGAGCCGGGGGAGGACCCGAAGAGCTTCCATGGCTATAAAGAAGACATCGAGAGCGTCGGAGAATTCATCAGGCTCTATATCACCAGATACAAGCGCTGGTCCTCGCCCAAGGTCATCGTCGGCGAGAGCTACGGGACTACCAGAGCCGCCGGTCTCTCGGACTTTCTCCAGCAGCGCTACGGCATCTATCTGAACGGCATCGCCCTGGTCTCTTCGGTGCTCAATTTCGCCACCCTGGATTTCTCCCCCAATAACGACATGCCTTACGTTCTCTTCCTTCCTTCTTATACGGCTACTGCCTGGTATCACCGCAAGCTCGCCCCGGAGCTCCTGGAGCGACCTCTGCACGAAGTCTTGAAAGAAGCCGAGGATTTCGCCTCCGGCGACTATCTCCTGGCCCTTTTCAAAGGAGACAAGCTCGACACGGCCGGCAAAGATGAGATTGCCGGCCGTCTCTCGCGTCTCACCGGTCTCGATAGCGCCTATCTCAAGCGTCTCGATTGCCGGCTCACCGACTCGCTCTTTTTCACTCATCTACTGATGAACCAGAACCGTCAGGTGGGCAGATTCGACAGCCGTTTCACCGGGATCAGATTCAATCCGGGCACCGACCGAAACGATTTCGATCCCAGCTTTGAGGCGGTGAACGGGCCGTTCTCGGCGACCTTCAACGACTATGTCAGGCGCGAGCTCAAGTTCGAGAGCGATCTGCCCTATGAGACCCTGGCTGATGTCTGGCCCTGGAGCTTCAAACACGTCGAGAATCGTTATCTGAATGTCGCCGACGATCTCAGAAAGGCCATGACTCGCAATCCCTATCTGAAGGTCTGGATCTCCTCCGGCTATTACGATCTGGCCACGCCTTATTTCGCCACCAGATATACCGTCGATCAGATGTCCCTGGATCCGACCATTGCCAGAAATATCAGCCTGACATTCTACGATGCCGGTCATATGCTCTATGTGCACAGACCATCCCTGGAGAAGTTCAAAGCCGATTTCGGCACATTTCTCGACAGCGCCGTCCTCCCTGACTCGGCGGTGGTACCGTCGGCGAAGCCCCGAAACAGATAAGCTAAAGAGTCATCAGGTGGCGGCAGAAAGCCAGATCGCTCGGGGCGAGGTCCAGAGCGAGCAGTCCGGATCGCGGCACCCAGGCAAGCTCAGTATGCTCGAGCAGTACAGGCTCTCCTTCGGCCTCGACGATGGTGAAACAGATTACAAAACCCGAGGCAGGATCCGGTACTTTCAGAAGCACCTCGCCGACACTGCGCACGGTCAGGCAGAGCTCCTCCTTCAACTCTCTTGCGGCTGCCTGGGAGAGAGTCTCGTCGGTCTCGATTTTGCCTCCCGGGAACTCCCAGAGATCGCCATGTCTTTTCCGGGGCGGTCTGCGGCATAGCAGAAAGCGTCCCTGCCGCTCGATGACGGCAGCAAGGACCTGGGTCGGCTGGGTTTCAAATCTATCCATATAAAGGTCTATATAAACGTCTAGTGAACGATCTGCAAGTTGACTGTGCGGTCGCTATTGACAAATTCTGTTTCCTGGGGATAGAATAGTAAGCGTAAGAAATACGTTTAATTCAAATTCAATTCAAACCAAATCAGAAGGTGGTGTATCGATCATGCGCGACCTCAGTTCGCTCACAGCCAGGCAAATCTTATCAGTAACCGAGCCCGAAAGCCTTTTCTCTTTCTGTGAGGTGACTGCCAGAAAAGAGTATCGGCAACTCATCCGTCTCTGGCATCCTGACTCTTCCGGGAACAGGACGGACACCGGTCGGGTAATCAATCATCTGGCCACTCTTTACAGGCAGGCAATCGCTGTCAGAAAGGCCGGTACCTGGCGCGAGCCGGTAGACAAGGTGGAGTCCGAGGTCACCGGCAGGCGCCGATTCCTCCTGACCGACGGGTCCATAAGAGAATTCGACTATCTGCGCTCGCGCCCCTTCGAAGGTGGGCGTATGTTCATAGCCGAGCATGGGGTCTGTTTCGAAATCGATCGCGAATTCGAGGACCTCTACAGGCAGGCGGTGAAGCGTATCTTCAGCCTCAGCTTCGCGGATCGCGAGATGGCTTTGCAGATCGGTCCATGTCTTCCCGAGATCCTCGACTCTTTTGTCGCCCGCACCGGACCTGTTCTGATAGTGAGAAAGACACCGGACCAGCTCCTTCTTGCCGACGTCCTCGAGCATTTCGGGGGCAGCATCAAGCCGGTGGAGCACCTGGGCTGGATCCTGAATGTTCTCTATAACATCGCCTGCTATCTGCAGTGGAGCGGTATCACCCACAATGCCATAGCCACAGACACTCTTTTCGTGTCGCCGATGCGGCACACCGGAATGCTCCTGGGAGGCTGGTGGTATTCGGCGCCTCTGAAAGAGAGGCTCCTGGCTCTGCCCAGCCGCTGTCTGGATTTTGCGCCTCCGGATATTGTCGCTCGCAAGCGTGCCGATATCAGGCTCGATCTCGAGTCGATCAAGGCTACAGGCCGTGAGCTCCTGGGGGACCGGAGCGGAGCACGCTTGCAGTTCGAGTCTGATGAAATTCCGGAAGCCCTGCGGGCCTGGCTTCTCTGCCCCACCACGGGCAGAGCCGAGAGCGACTATTTCACATTCAAGCATGAAGTGCTCACCGAAAGTTTCGGTGCGCCGAGATTCGTCAAGATGAGCCTGGACAGCCAGGCTCTTTACAGGGAGGGTTGATCATGGGAACGATGAGATGGAGTCCCGAAGACTGGGACAAGTATGTGAAAACCACGAGCAGCAAGAGCGCTTCGGAAATATTCAGCCGCAAGCTGGAGAAAGACCTGGACCCGAAGCATATAAAAATCCGCGAGTCCTGTGACTCTGATCTGAATCCGCAATCGACACCGATAATAGTGGCAGTGGATGATACAGGGTCCATGGGTTTTCTTGCCGAGCTTCTCATCCGCAAGGGTCTGGGAACTCTAATCGAAGAGATCTACGATCGCAAACCGGTGAGCGACCCGCACCTGATGCTCATGGCGGTGGGGGATGCCTGGTGTGACAGGGCACCACTACAGGTGACCCAGTTCGAGACCGATATCAGGCTGGCCTCGCAGCTCAGCCGATTCTATATCGAAGGCGGTGGCGGTGGCAATCAGTTCGAGAGCTATAACCTCCCCTGGTACTTTGCCGCAACCCGCACCAGATGCGACGCTTTCCTCAAGCGAGGCAAGCGGGGCTATCTCTTTACCGTGGGTGACGAGCCCCCTCCTCCGGCGCTTCTCAAAGAGCACATCAAAAAGATCCTGGGAGATTCGGCTCAGCACGATATGAAAACCCGGGATATTCTCAGCATGGCATCGCGAACCTGGGATATCTATCACATCATGATCGAGGAAGGGAGCTATTTCAGATCCCGTCCTGACGAGACCAGAAGGCAGTGGCGTGACCTGCTGGGACAGAAAGCAATAGGGCTTGCCGATCACGCAGAGCTCTGCGAGCTGATTGTGTCGACCATAGAAGTCGCCGAAGGCAAAGACCTGGACGAGGTGGTGGGCGGCTGGTCCAGTAATGTCGGTAAGGTGGTGCGCAATTCCCTGGTGGCACTTGCCGGCAGCACCGGCACCGGCAACACTCGTGGCGGCTCAGGCATAACCAGACTATAGGAGGGCAGGAAAATGATTAGCGGTCATGCGGTTATCGGCGCAGGTTATGGCGATGAGGGCAAGGGTCTGATCATCCACTATCTCGCCAGTCGCTCGCCTTCGGATACCACTGTGGTCCGCTTCAATGGCGGTGCCCAGGCCGGGCACACTGCAGTAACACCGGAAGGGCACCGCCATGTTTTCGGTCATCTGGGCGCCGGCTCCTTCGCCGGCTGCCCTACCCACCTGAGCCGGTTTTTCATAGTCAATCCGATCCTCTTCAACCGGGAGCTGGAATCTTTGAAGGCTTTCGGGTCGAGTCCGGTGGTCACTGTCCATGGTGATGCCCTGGTGTCGACGCCTATCGATATGTATATCAACCAGAAGGCGGAGCTCGCCCGGGGAAAAGGACGGCATGGAAGCTGCGGAATCGGGATCAATGAGACCGTCACCCGCAGTCTCAGTGATCCGCGCTTCCGGATAGTCTTTGCTGACGCTCTCTTCCCGGACAGGCTCGAGAGCAAGCTCGATGCCATCAAACGGTTCTGGCTTCCTTCCAGGCTGGCCGAGCTCGGCATCGAGCTCGACAGTGAAACTCGTCCGGATAGCTTCGAGCTCATGGTCGATTCGATCGTGGCTGGTTTCATCGATGATCTTCAAGACATGCTCCGCCGGGTGACCATTTCCGGTCTGCCCCGGGGGACCAGGCATGTGATCTTCGAGGGAGCCCAGGGGCTCATGCTCGATGAAGGAAGAGAAGATCTCTTCCCTCACGTGACCAGGTCGCGAACCGGATTGACCAATGTGGTCCTGCTCGCTGACGAGTTCGGCATCGAGGCTCTCGATGTCACCTATGTGACCCGAAGCTATCTCACCAGGCATGGTGCCGGTCCTCTGCCCGGCGAGTGCGACTGGCATTTTGCCGACGAGACCAATGCTCCGAATCGATTCCAGGGCAATCTCAGATTCGCGCCTCTCGATGCCGAGCTGATCGCAGACGCCATCGAACGTGACCTGGAGATGTATTATAGCCGTCTCGCCTCGGTGGATATGGCGGTCACCTGCCTGGATCAACATGACTTGAGCATCGAGCTGCCCCGGGAGATAGCCTATGTCAGCCGGGGTCCGTCCAGAGATCAGGTTGCCGCCGTCAGAGAATATAAGGGACTATATCGATATAGTCATCGGTCCAGGTCCGTCTCCGGGGATCGGGCCGCACCGGCTTTATCGATACCCGCTTCATAGTTCGGTCCGCTTCGATGATCGAGGGGAGCTTCTCGAAATAGTCGGGATTGCGGCTGAGGAGCATGTAAACAGCGGTTTCAGCTTGCACCACCCGACCTTCGAGCTTGAAAGAAGCAGCGACATTGCTCAGCACCGGCACGATATTGACATGGCGATTGGTGACATTGAAGACCAGGAGTCCATTTGCATCCAAATGCTCGAGATAGAGCTCCATGGCCTCCCGGGTGAGCAAATGCACCGGAATGGCGTCCCCGTTGAAAGCGTCTATGAGGAGCAGGTCGTAGCTACGTGGGGAAAGATTGCTCAGGGCGATTCGGCCGTCGCCTATGGATACTTTCACCTTCGCCCGGGTTTTCTTTAGATAGGAGAAATGCTTCTCGGCCAGATCCCTCACCTTGGGATCGAGCTCGAAAAATTCGATGAGATCGCCCGGTCCGGCGAGAGCGGCGCTGAAGCCCGCACCGAGACCGACAATGCCGGCTCGAAGAGGGCGTCCCCCCAGGCGATCCTGTACGAGCCGGTAGCTGAGGGCAACAGGCTCCCAGTAGATGCCGGGCTCTCTGGAGGCGATGCCGCCGCCTGTGTATTCCACTCCGTGGACCACCCTGCCGTGCACCATCTCCACTGTCGGTTTGCCGTTACGAGATTCCCTGGTTATCTGGATGCTGCTATAGAAGTTGCGCTGCGACTCGATGAGATCCCTGTTTATATAGACCACCGGCACAGCGTCGATGACTATGGAGAGCAAACAGAAAGTGGCGAGGATCACGTCGTTCGCTGCTGTAATCCAGCGCCCGGAAATTCTGTATTTCCCTTTAGCCACCAGGACGATGATTAGAACAGCAGAAGCGGCCAGAAGAAAATT
>JAGQHH010000168.1 GCA_020431945.1 Cyanobacteria bacterium HKST-UBA02
TCCTCCAACAGTCGTTCCATTTGACCATTGAAAACGGGCGATTCTACTGATTTCTGCGGTCAGCCCTCGGGCTTACAATTCAATACTAGCTCTCCGGTGAGAGGCGCGCATCAGCGGATTTGTATCCGCGAAATCGTGTATAAAAGTCCGCAAAGTCCGTCAGGGCTTGACAGGAGGCGCAGTGAGCTCGCGTGGGAAAAGATTTTTTTCGCTGGTCTCGAGACCGCGGATCTTATCGCCCAGGGCCGGATCTTTCTTGAGCCGCTCCGCTTCCCGGTATTCTACTAAGGCATCCAGGCGATGGTTCTCCATATAAGCCCGGTCGCCCATCTCCAGGCGTACCTGGAAGTCTCCGGGGTCCCGACCGGTTATCTCGATCATCTTATTGAGGTTGGTTCGGGTCAGGATATTTTCAGGATCTATATAAAGGGCTTTGTGTAGCTTGTCTATGGCTGCCTCGGGCTTGTCCTTGAGCTCCACGGCATAGTTGTTGTAAGCGATGCTAAGGTTGTCCCGGGCGATCTGATAGTCCTGATCGATGGCCAGGGCCTCGTTGAAAAGACTGATTGCCCGGGTATAGTCGCCTTCCTCCAGGGCGTGCACGCCTCGATCATTGAGACCGACTTTCTCGCTGGCGAAAACCGCAGCCGGTGCTTTTATCGGATGGAGGTAGAACTGTCCGTAGCTGTGAGAGACTCTGCCGACGATATCGTTCTGGTCGATGAATCCCCAGCTCTCGCTGCCCTCGAAACTGTTCCGGTTGTCCGGAAGGACGAAGTAGGAGCCCGCCGGCACCACTATCGGTCCGCTGTTGTCCGGATACAGCGACTGTCTCTCGCCGTCTCTCATGATACTGATGTCGCTCAGGCAGAGCAGATCGAAAGCCGGTTTGGCGGCAGCGAAGGCTGTCTCCTCCAGGAGACGATCGTTTATATAGACGCCATGACCGGCTTTGAAAGAGACAGTCTCGCCGGGCAGAGCCACTACCCGTCGGACGAAGAGCGGATCTTGCGGCAAGACAGGCAGACCGGTGAGATTGCCTAGAGTGGCCAGGGGCGAGGCACCCTTCCTGACCGGTTGACCGTCAACGAAAGGAGGCACCAGGGCGATCAGGTCATAACGTCCGATCTTCTTACCAAGAATTCTATAGAGTCGTTCGATAATCACCCGGTCGCCCTCGAGAAGCGTGGGTGTCATCGAATTGGTGCTGATCGTGATCGGTTGTATGCAATAACGCAGGCTGCAGAGAATCAGACCCGAGAGAAGCAGGGGCACCACCAGCCTGAATAGAATTACTCTCAGGAGCTCCACCTACCGGCTCTCCTCTTTGATCAGGAGCTCGAAGCCCTGCTTGAAGGTCTTATTCGTCCGCGCTTTCATGGTGCCTTTTAGAACCGCCTCCGGGCTTTTCCCGGTGAGCTCCCGGATATATGAGCAGTCTCTTTCATCCAGTTCCAGGATTGGCGAGCTTTCTCCGGAGTCTTTTTTGATCAGAGCCAGACGATAGCGGGTGCCGGACTTTTTGTTCTTGTAACCAACTCCGTCCACCAGATCGGCAAGGAGGAGCCCGGATATAAAATCTTCCGGTGCCGGAGTCGCCTCACCCTTGCGGCTGACCCCGGTGGCAAGCCAGGACTTTACCCGGGCGGCGCCTTCAGGGCTCCAGTTCCGGTTTTTCTCGATGATGGCGAAAACAGTATTGTCGATTTTGTTCTCATTGTGGCGGAGCTTCTCGAGGGATTGATCCAGCCTGACCCGGCGTTGTCTGGCGCTTTCCGCGAAGCTGTTGTTGTTGAGATTCCCGGAAACAGGCTCTTTCAGAAAATGCGATTCGGGGACCGTCAGCAAAACCAGCTCTTTTCTGGCCTCGATACATGCCCGGGCGCTTTCCGCCACCGTCAGTCGCTGCTTCGGATCGCCTTCCACCACCGGCAGGCGGCGCAGATCCCCGACCTGATAGTTGATGGTGGGGTTGAGAGAGCGCAGGAGAGCCACCATTATCGAAGAGTTCAAATAACCGATCAGATAGTCTTCCTGGTTCTCATCATCGTCTCTATTCCGGCAGAAGATCGCCGAAGCCGATACATCGAAGATACAGCCCGGCGGCAGTTTTCGTACTGCGATGCCGCGGCTGTTGACGAAAGAGAAGCAGAGACCTTCCCGGAAATAGAAAGACTCGTTTTTCACCACCCAGTTTACCTTGCCGCCCAGATACGGATAGCGAGTGGCCACCGACTGCTTGATACGCTCCCCCTGGTTCTGCCAGTCCACCACATGCAGTACCGGGGAGTACCAGCGATCCTGACCGGTACCCTTGGCATAAGGGAACCATATCCGGTTGAGGTCCCGGGAATCGACTTCCCAGATATTGCGCACGAACCTGGAATTGTCGGTGGTGGCCAGACCCTGCCTGATTTCGGAGATCTCGTCCAGTTTTCCGGCGGTGCCGGTGAACTCCAGCATCTCTGCCGGCAACCGGTAAGCGAAGCCTTTTGTGTCGAGAGAATCGAGATCTTTTTTGCCGACCAGAAACACTCTTTCCGGGTCCCGGCCTGAAGCTGCTCTAGCAAGGGCTGCTGGTCTGTCCCGGGCGTCTCGGATATCGATAAACTCAACCGGTCTTTCTGTTTTATCCTTTTCTCGTTTGATTATCAGAAGGGCGCTGTTGATTTTCTCGCCGCTACGCAGGGGGAAAAGCCCGGGACCGGCATCCACGACGCTTTCGATAGAGAATTCGCTGAGCAGATGGCGGCGAAGCTTCCTGTAGGTGGGAAGCGAAATGATCGAAGCTTGAGTAATCGCCCCCAGGGAGCCGCCTTCGGACAGCATGTCCAGGCACCGATAGATGAAAGCGGCGCTCAGATCGCTGTGAGCGCCGGCGAACTCCTCTTTGAGCCTGGCTTTGAGGGACCGGCTCATGAGCTTCCTGCCTATATAGGGCGGATTGGTGAGGACCACGTCATAGGTTCTCGAAAGGGGACAGCCATCAGGAAATCCCCGGTAGAGTGAGCCCAGCATGCCTGTGCTCTCGAGGTCTACCAGTTGCAGCGCTCCTGCCCTGATTCCGTCTTCCAGCGCAAATCCGTGCCGATTGGCGCAGAGGAGGAGGGAGAGAGCCGTGATCGATAAGGCATCGGCATCGATGTCGGCACCGGCGATTCTTTCGGAAAGAAGACCGGTGAGATTCTTCTTCAGAGAATTGCTATCAGTCTTCTTCAGAAGCGCATCGAGAGCGGCCACCAGGAAATGACCGCTGCCGCAAGCCGGATCCAGGACGCTGACCGAGAGGGGATCGCGATGGGCCAGGGTGCGGTCGATCAGGTAGTCCACCACGAAAGAGGGCGTATAGACTCTGGTGAAAGCCACCAGCTCCGAGAGACCCAGGCTCTTATCGGCTTTTTGAATCGTTTTCAGAGACTCCCGGCGCTCGTTCTGTTGCAGGCTCTCGAGACTGTCGCCGAGAATCGCCGGAGTCTCGAAGAGGCTTGCCAGATCGCCCTGGTCCAGCCGTTGCCGGAGGCTATCGAGCAAATCCCGGTCGGATGACTGAGGCTCCGCCAGGGATATCGGGAAGCTCTCGCCGGCGAAGAGCCCGAGAGAGTGATGCAGCCTTTTGCTCGCCTCCAGGGGGTCTTCCCCGTAAAGGCTTCCGAGACCGTGCACTTTCAGATATTCCAGGGCCAGAGAAAAAACCAGACCGGATAAAGTGCCGGCCGGAGAGTCGGGTCTGAGGGCCAGCTCTTTCAGAAATCTCTGCCAGGATTTGATGGGCGGCAAAGCTCGTGAGGGCAAAATCTGGTATCTCCTTGGTCCTAACTAAAATAGCAAATATATTTATGCCCATGTCCAAAAAGCAAACGACCGGTATAGAAGCGAGTGGCAGTTGGGGGCCGGAAATCGGCTAAACGGGGAAGGGTCTTCCCAGTCTCTCGTATTCACACCAGGAAGACCCTTCCCGACCCAATAAGTGCCAGTTTCTTTCGAAGACAAAGTGGGAGAGCGGTCACCTGGGCCGGACCGTTCTCCTTACTATCACTTCCATGGATCAGCCCAGATCGCGGTAGAGCACCACTTCGGTCTCGGTTTCCACCGAGTGATTGCGAGCGGTCTCCGCTGCCGAGAGCAGAAAGCCGAGCTCCAGGAAGTCTTCCGGGATGCAGGCAATGCCGAAGGACAGACAGAGGGCGCCGGGCTTGACAGTGTTGCTCAGGGGCTCGCGGTTGAGGGCCTGGACGATTCGGTTGGCGAAGATTCGAGCGCCTTCACCCTTGGTGTCCGGGCAGAGAAGGGCATAGTCGAAGCCTTCGTAGTGAGCCAGCAGATCGTTGTGTCGCTTGGTGGTGGTGATTCTCAGAACCGACTCATTGAGAGCCGAGGTCGGAAGCGGTTCTCTGATCACTTCTTTGACTCCGGTTTTCACCCTCATCTCGAAGATGATCACCGACAGTGGTGTACCGGCGCGGTGAGCGCGGAAGTACTCCTGCTCCAGGAAATAGAGAAAGGCCGGATAGTTGAACATACCGGTATCGGGCCGGCGCAAGCTCATCATCACTGCCTGCACCGCGGCGCTGTCGACAGTCTTGGGAATCAGAGCCGGTTTGCCCGTGCCTCCCCGCCTGATATCGCTCAACAAGCCGATCAGGCGGCAGCGGAAAAGGTGGCTCAGGGCCGGCACCCACTGGCTGCGGGGCAGATTGAGAGTAGTGGAAAGGTCCTCGAAAGCGGTGTTGCCGTCGATGGCATGATAGAGCTGTCTCTGCACCTCGAGGAGCTGGGGCTCGCCCACCGAAAGCATGGTCTCGAGGTCGACGCCTGATATGGCCTCATTGGTCTTGGCCAGAACAGCGTCTTCTCTGAATCCGGAGTTGCGCATGAGATTGAGCTTGTCCAGGAGCTGCACCCCCTGGATCACCAGGCTGTCCAGGGTCTCCGAGACGGTTCGTTTCTGGGTGACGACCTGGGGCTGGAAGAAGAACTTGCCTTCCTGCCAGGTGATCAGCTCGTAGATGCTCTCATTGCCGGTGCCATCAGGAGTGGTGCAGTGCACCGGTTTGCCGTCGACGAAGAAGACCTCGGCTGCCCCGTCTCGTCCATCCACCTGTAAGCGTCCGGTCATCTTGGCGAGTTGTATGGACTGCAAAAGCGCCGAGATCTGAATGAAAGCCAGCTCGCCATTGAGGACTGTATTGCGCTTGGCCAGGGCTGTCTGGTTGGCCAGTACCGGTAGAGGCACTGTCTTCTTCTGGGATTTCTTCCCCCGGGGCTGGTAGTAGAACTCGTTCTCTTCCCCCGGTGCTCCCTGGGGCGCAGTGAGATGGGCTGCCGAGATCGCTTCGCCGCAGGATGCCACCACCCGGTTGAAAACCAGGAGGGTATCACAACTGGCATATTTCCAGAGACAGCTCGAGGTCCCGCCGCTGGTCTGGAAGAGCTGCCAGTTCGGGTCGCGGCCCACGGGATCGGACTGGACTGTCAGGGTGAATATCGCCTGACCGTTCGGGTCCGGCGATTTCCAGGTGACCTCTACCCGCTCGTCCAGCTCTTCCAGAGCCTCGGCAAGCATATGATGAACGACCTGCATCGAGGGCGATGAAGGCAAGACTCTGGTTGACTTGGATTGCCCTTGCTGGTCCTGAACCATGGCGAGCCTCTTGAACGGGCCTAGACTTTTGCTTTGCCCATCTCGAAGGAGATCGAGTGCTTGGCCATGCGGTCGAAGGCTTCGGCCAGGCGCTCTTTGCTGCAGCAGAGCGAGATTCGGAAATAACCTTCCCCGGAAGGACCGTAGGCATCACCGGGGGGAACTACAATTCCTGCCACATTGAGCATATGCGAGCTGAACTCCTGGGAAGTCATGCCCTTGGGCACAGGCAGCCACATATAGAAAGTAGCCTTATTGGGCTTGACGGTCCAGCCGAGCTCTTTGAGGCGCTCCACTGCCAGATCGCGACGCTCGACATAGAGCTCGTTGCAGCGCTCGATCTGATCCCGAGGACCTTCGAAACCGGCTATGGCAGCCATCTGTACCGCCCGGAAAACATCGGTATCGATATTGGACTTGATTTTGCCGAGATTTTTCACGGCTTCCTGATTGCCGATGGCGAAGCCTATGCGCCAGCCGGTCATATTGAAGGTCTTGGAGAGTGTGTGCAGCTCGATGGCGATGCTCTTGGCGTCTTTGACCTGGAAGATCGAAGGCGCTTTGTAGCCGTCGAAGGTCATCTCCGAATAAGCGAGATCGTGGCAGAGCAGGATGTCGTGCTTCTTGCAATAGGCTACTGCTTTCTCGAAGAAAGCCAGGTCCGCTACGGCGGCGGTGGGGTTGTTCGGATAGTTGAGCAGCATGATCTTGGCTTTGGCTGCCACCGAATCAGGTATCGCATCGAAATCGGGGAGGAAATTGTTCTCGGGAAGAAGGGGCATATAGTGCGGAGTTCCGCCGGAGAGAATCGTCGAGGTCTGGTAGACCGGATAGGCCGGGTCGGGGATGAGGGCGACATCGCCGGAGTCTATATAAGCGAATATGAGATTGTGCAGACCCTCTTTGCCACCGATGAGGGAGGTCACTTCGGTAGCCGGATCGATATTGATCTTGAAACGCTCGTTGCACCACTTTGCAGCAGCGGCTTTGTATTCGGGGGTACCTCCGAAAGGCGGATACTTGTGGTTGATCGGCTTCTCGATGGCTTCGTGCATGGCATCGACGATATGTCTGGGAGTCGGCTGGTCAGGGGCGCCGATGCCCAGATTGATAATGTCGACGCCGGTCTTGGCGAGCTCATCGGCTTTTTTGCCGATCTCGGCGAAAACATAAGGAGGTATAGACTTCAGTCGGCGGGCTACTTCCATGTGAACAATTCCCCACAAAGTGACTCGTGTGCGGCGCCCTTACGGCTTTCTCAGAGTATCACACGCGGCTCTCAAAAGGCTTACCCAAGAGCTAATTGTTCATTAAATAGAAAACCGGATCTCTTGTTCCTGTGGGTAAAACTAAAAGAAGAGTGCCCGTCGAGACGAGGAGCCGGGTTTTGGGCTCTCCTGGAGATGAGAAGTGGAAGAGACCGGAATTGAGGCTCGGCGCCGAGCCCGAGCCTGAGTGCGACCCTGATTCAACGGAGTTGGAAGTAGCCAGGATCGATGAAGATCCTTTCCGGCAGTATGGTCTCAGGCTGGACGAAAACTACGAGTTCATGGCTCTTCTGGGTGAAGGCGGTATGGGCAGGGTCTTCAAGGTGAGGGACCGGAGCCTGGGAAAACACTTCGCTGTCAAGGCGATCAAGCCGGAGCTCCTGGAGGATAAAGCTACTCTCAAGCGTTTCGAGAGCGAGGCCACCGGAGCCGTAGGGCTCAGCCATCCCAATCTGGTCTCGGTCTACGGCATGAAAGTCACCGAGGACGGCAAGCAGCCTTATCTGCTCATGGATTATTATGCCGGTAAGAGTCTGGCCGATCTCCTGAACCTCGAGGTAAAGCTCGATCAGAGCCGGGCTCTGGCGATCTTCATCCAGATCTGCGATGCGGTCCAGTATGCTCACGATCAGAAAGTGGTGCACCGGGATCTCAAGCCCGGCAACATCCTCCTGGTCAGGGAAGACGGTGTCAGCGATTTCGTCAAAGTCCTGGATTTCGGAATCGCCAGGTTCTTGTTCAATAACGCTTCCGGAGCCACCACCCAGGGCCTCACTCAAGACCAGCAGATTCTCGGCAGTCCGGAGTATATGAGCCCGGAGCAGTGCCGGGGCGAAACGCCCGATAGCCGCTCGGACATCTATTCCCTGGGCTGTGTCATGTACGAGTCCCTTTCGGGAGCCCCGCCATTTCGCACAGACAATCCAATCAAGACCCTCATGTGTCATGTCAATAACGAGCCCCGCCCTTTCGAGGCGGCCCTGGGGGTGAGCAGGGAGCTTCTGGCTGTGGTGCTCAAATGTCTGGAAAAAGAACCGGAGAATCGCTATCAGAGCATGACTGAGCTCAAAGAAGATCTGGAGCTGATTCTTGCCGGGGCCCGTCCCAGAAGGGCAAGCAAAGCCAGAGTTAAAACCGGTTTGAAAGCCGGGATCACCCCCGCGACCCGCAAGCGTCTGCGCAAAGTGCTGGTGGTCTTCGGGGTAGTGGCGGCGGGTATCGGTATCCTGGCTGTTGCCTACACCGGTTTGAGCTCTGGTCCGGTTTCGGACGGCGAGCCTGAGCCGGGCGATAACACCAGGCTGACATGGAACCTGCCTCCGGCCGACATGAACAATCTGGACTCGATGATCGCTTTTCTCGGGCGGGCTGCGGTGGAATCGGGAGAGAGAGGCGGCGCCGGTGATCTAAGCGAGGCACAGCTCGAATTGAGAGCCGCCGAGGCGAAGCGGCTTTCGGACGAGATGGTGGGAGTGATTGCTTCCCGGGGACCGAAAGTGATCCCGACCATGCTCAAATATGTGGACAGCGACTACGAGCTGGTTCGTCATACAGTAGCCGCAGTTCTGATCAGGCTCAATTCGTATTCGGCGGGTCCACTCTGCGATCTGGTCTTGAGCACCAGGCGAGGCGGGCAGTACAGAAGAGCTGCCGAGACCCTGTCGCTTCTCGGCAAGCCCGGTGCCGACGAGCTGGTGGGACGCCTTTCTGCTGCTGATAATGCCGAATCCACTTTCAAGATCATGAACAACCTCACCCTTCTTCTGTCCCGCTCCGGAAATCCTTCCACTCTGGATGCCCGGAGCGCATCGAAGCTGGTTGCTTTTCTCGAGACCAGTAGCGATGCTCCCGGCCGCCGTCTGGCGGCCCTTGCTCTTGCCGCTCCGGCTCGGAACAACCAGGCTTTCAGGGAGGCTCTCATACGGGTGGCGTCCTCCGCCACCGATACCAATGTCAGGACTGCCAGTCTCTCTTCTCTGGGGGTCGTGGCGGACACCGATCCGGATCGGATCATGCCGTTCCTTATCGAGATTATGCAAAGCGATCCAGATGCTTTCGTGCGTTATGCCGCCTGTGTCAATCTCATCGCCACGGGCTGGATCGGTGAGGGCGAGATGGCGGCTCTGTCCGGGGTGTCTGTGAATAGAGACAACCCCATGCTGGTCATGGCGGCGAGAACTGCCCTGGCCGTCAGGCAGGATCCGGTATCGGAAGGCGGCCTGCGCAATCCTCTGCCCTTTTCGCAGCGGGTCAATCTGAGCGCCGATACCGAAGCTCTCCAGGATCTGATCAAGCAGGCACCGGCATGGCTCCTTTCGGTGCCCGAGAGCGAAGGAGCGACTCTCCGGGAGCCGGAGATGGCCGGATTCCTGATGTCTTTCTTAATGAGCCGTGGCTTTTCCGAGCAGACCGATCTTCCTTTCGAAGAGGTTTTGAGCAAGCTTAAAATGATCGGCTATCAGGCTACTCCCTCGACCTCGTGGATTCTTTATCGAGCCCTGACCAGCCCTGCCGAGGAGCGTGGCGAGATCGTGGAAGCCCTGGGCGACCTGGCAGGCACCAGGGTTTTCTGACCGGCTCAAACAGCCTGACCGGCAGCATTACCTGATGACCAGGCCCACTGGAAGTTGAAGCCTCCCAGTCTGCCTGTGACATCCACCACCTCGCCGATGAAGAAGAGTCCCGGAACTTTTTTTGCTGCCATAGAACTGGAGCTCAGGCCGGCAGTACTGACGCCGCCCCGGGTGACCTCGGCTTTCACATAGCCCACGGTAGACACCGGTTCTATCGTGAATGTCTTGAGTTGCTGGCAGAGAAGATCGATATTGCGGTTGCTCATCTGGGCAAGGGGCTCGGAGTCATCTAAAGCCAGGACCTCGGCGAGCTTCTGACCGAAACGGGCAGGCAACCACTGGCTCAGGACATTCTTGATGTTCTTTCGTTCGCCTTCGCCGCGCATCTGTCTGAGAGTCTCTCCGGGATCCGGTATGTCGGGGCAGAAATCGATCGTGAGCCTTTCGCCGGGGCGCCAGTAGAGGGATGCCTGCAGGCTCGCCGGACCGCTCAGACCCTTGTGGGTGAAAAGGATATTCTCCCGGAAGCTCACCGAGTCGGCACTCACCATGGCATCGACGGCGATACCATAAAGATTGTCATAAGTCCTCATGTCTTTGCGGCTGAAAACAAAACCGTCCAGGGCCGGAGCCGTCTCTTCGATGGCAAGACCATAGTGCTCGGCGATGCTGTATCCCAGACCGGTGGCACCGACCTTCGGGACTGAGAGACCGCCTGTTGCGATCACCAGAGAGCGGCAGGCGAAGCTGCCGCGGCTGGTGCTCACCAGGAACATCGAAGGCTCGAGGATTCGGTCCGGCATCTCGAAATGGCTTTCGGATCGCGAATCGACTTTGAAGTCCTGTCCCTGCCTCTGGCCGCCGAGGAATCGTGCAATCGCTTGAATCCGGCAATTCAGGACGATTCTGGCGCCGGCATCCTGGCATTCTTTTTCGAGCATGTCGACGATCCGGCTGGCGGAGTCGTCACAAAAAAGTTGACCGAGCTTTTTCTCGTGATACCGGATACGATTCTTCTCCACGAGCTCGATGAAGTCTCCGCATGTATAGCGGGAGAGCGCCGATTTGGCGAAATGAGGATTGCTCGACAGGAAACATTCGGGCTCGCAATAGAGATTGGTGAAATTGCAGCGCCCGCCGCCGGAGATGAGAATCTTCTTCCCGAGCTTGTCGCTGTGATCCAGGACCACTACTTTGCGGCCCCTTTTCGCCGCCTGCATAGCGCACATGAGACCGGCGGCTCCGGCTCCGATTATGACAACGTCTGTAATTTCCCCGCTCATAACGCCCGATCATACTGGAACTATGGAAGTATAATGTGGCGATGAGCAAACAATTACTGGATACATGCCTGGGCAGCCGCATCGAAGCCGCGGCCAGCAGTCTCGAGAATTTCGCCGTGAGGCTTTCCGGTGACCGTGGCATCATTTTCGAGGCGAGCGGCAATCAGGCTTCCTTCCGGGTCGCTTGGAAAATAGTGGACGGGGATAGCCTCCCGGACCTGCATGAGGCGGTTTGCTCGGTGGACTGGTCCTGGATCGCCGGCTCCACCATCAAAGCATTTCATGAGGTCGGACCGGGAATCAGGCTGGAGCTGGATCCTGCCGGACCGCTCACGATCTCGACTGCCCTGTGGGAAGGCAAGCCATTCCTTTCGTTTCAACCTTACAGGCCTGCCAAGAAGTAAAAAGTAGAGGATTCTCGAATGGTCAAAAGAACGACTCTGGTCACCGCTCTTTCACTGTATATGGTGCTGGCTCCTCTGCCCGCTCTGAGCCAGGCCGATGACTGGCGCAAATCCACCGACGAGGCGCTTTCCGCCTATAATGACGGCGACTTCCCGAAAGCCGAGGGTCTGCTCAAGAAAGCCCTGAGCGATGCCGAGCAATTCGGTGAAGGCGACTACAGGCTATTCCGCAGTCTCGACAATCTCGCTCTCATCTATTACAAAGAAGGCGATTTCGTGAAGTCGGAGCCCCTGCTGGAGCGTTCTCTCAAGCTCCGGGAAAAGAAATTCGGCAGCGACAATATCAAGATTGCCGACGGCCTGCACAATCTCGGTCTGCTCTATCTGAGCGAGGACAGGCTTCCGGAAGCCCGGGATCTTTTCACCCGTTTGCTTGCCATCAGGAAAAAATCCCTGGGTGAAGACCATGAGCTGGTGGCCACCACCATGAATAATCTCGCCGAAGTCTACGACCTCATGGGCGACTATAAAAAAGCCGAGAAGATGCTGAGCACCGCCCTGGCGATAAGAGAAAAGAAATTCGGCGAATTTCATGTGGATGTGGCCAATTCTCTCAACAACCTGGCCGGTCTTTATATGGACAAGGAAGACTATGACCGGGCCGAGCCTCTGCTCAAGCGCTCTCTGGCTATTCAAGAAAAGGTCTCGGAGGACAAGAGCCGGGACACCGGGCTTTCGGCGGTGCTCAATAATCTGGCCGAGCTCTATGATGCCCGGGGCGATTTCAAAGCTGCGGAGCCGCTGCTCAAGCGCTCTCTGAACATCGACGAGAAAGCCTACGGCGCCAACCACCCCGGCGTCGCCAAGACCCTCAACAATCTTGCGGCCTTATACATAGATGAAGACCGCTTCGATGAAGCCAGACCCTGTGTCGATCGCTCCTTGAAGATCACCGAGAGTCTCGAGGACCCCGAGCACCCTGGAATGATCCAGAGTCTGGCGGAGGTCGCCGAGCTCTATGTGTCCAAAGGCAAGAGCGAAGAAGCGTTGCCCATTCGGGAGCGCATACTGGTATTGCAAGAGCGCCGGCTCGGCAAGGACAGCCCGGAGCTGGTGATGTATATAGAGGACTTCGCTGACACTCTCAAAGCTGCCGGGCAGAAAGAGAAAGCTCAGGAGCTCAAGCAACGCGCCCGGGATCTGAAGAAGAAAAAGTAGCTCAGTCGGGAAGAAGATTCGAGCGGCCCGACCCGATCAGGAAAGCCCGGAAAAGTGCTTTCAGGTCGGCACCGTCTTTGCTGTCGACCTGCTCGAAGGGCGCCCGGCGCCTGATCCGGGCTTCGTTGTTATTTTCGAGCTCTGGTCTGCCATCCTGATCGAAAGAGCGGGTCGAGCCGAAAAGCTCGATGGTGTCCAGGGAGCCGGGCACGGGCCGGTAGATGGTTATGCTCTCCTGCTGGTACGTCTTTTTGATCCTGGCATTGGAAGGGTCCACCCTGAGCGCCGTGACGGTGCTCCGGAACTCCACCCGGTCGGTTACTCCTTCGACGAAGTCCTTGCTTTTGACGATGTGATATTCGTCGAGACGAGCAAGTCTGGTGCGGGATGTATAGGGCGTGCCGACATAGTGCCAGATCCCTCCCATTCGGTCTTTCTGCATGCCATATGAGAATTTGTGCAGCGCCTTGAACCTGATGGGGTTGGTGGAGGTCCTGCCGGTCTTGAAGTCATGCCTGTTCACCGTGGTCTCTTCTTTCATCTGCCAGGTGCCCGCCATCCAGTCCGGGATCTTCACCCAGTAGTTGGAAGCCTGGTCCTGGGTGAGACCGCCCCTGTATATAGAGCCGGGTCTGAGATCATCGCTCACCGAAGGCATCAGCTCCACATGCTGGATTCCAGCCTCCAGGGTGCGTGCCCGAGCCGGCAGAAAAAGATTAAATGTCGCCAGAAACAGGCAGATTATGCGGAAACTACGCAAGCCCGGGGATTTTCCCCAATCGTCAAAAGCCCGGCCAGTTCTTATCATGGACACTGTAATCGACAATTTCTCCGCTATTTTGAAGGAAACCCGAAGATGGAAGCCAGAGTTAATTTAGAAGATCAAATCGACGCCGGTCAATCGGTCAGCGAGCCGGTGAATGAAAGCGAGACCCAGTCTCCCCGCTGCGAAAATGGCGTCTGCGAGCTTACCTGGAAACCCAGCCGCCCGAAAGCTGCTTAGCGCTTTCGAATTTTAGTACTATATAGGGATGAAGCTGATATCTGCTGTTATCCGCCCCAAATCCGTTACCAGGCTGGCAAGCATGCTGCGCAAGGCCAATGTTCCCGGTCTCACGGTCTTGAAAGCCCAGGGTTTCGGCCGTGAATTCAAAGCTGCCGACGTCGAGATGGTGGGTATTCTCACCGAAAAGGCCAAAGTCGAGATCGCCGTGGAAGACAACGATCTCGATCGTGTGGTCAAGCTCGTCTATGACGCGGTAGGAACCGGTCGCGAAGGTGACGGCATAATCTTCGTCTTCGATCTGGTCAGTGTCACCAGGATCGAAGCAACTGATTCGGAAGAATAGAGCTTTATTTGTTGCCGGGCTTTTTGCGCTTCAGCTCTTCAATCTCGTTGAGCTTTGCTTTGGCGCGCATGCGTTTTTCGAGTTGCTCGGGAGAAAAAGGATAAGCGCACCAGCCTGCTTGATTGGTGGGACATGTGGAAAGCATCGACAGTCCTGGCTTTTTGGCTTTTTTACCGGCGCCGGTCGTTTCTTTCGTCTTTGTCGAAGAACCTTTCATAGCTACTCCTCAGTAGTCCACTTGGTTCTAAAGTAGCACTTATCGGCATTTTCGTTGAGGCCTTGACACAATTTTTTTATGTAATCAGTCGTCGCCCGGCTCCAGACCTATATCTTCGTTCCATAAGCTGGGCCTTTCTTTGGCGAATTCGGCCAGCATCTGGAAGCATTCATCGAGATTCAGGTCCAGGACTTTTATTCCGGCATCTTCCATGAGCTTTCGCGAGCTCGGAAATGTCCTGTCCTCGCCGGCTACGACGATCGGCACCCCGAACTGAATGGCTGCTCCGGCGCACATTGCGCAGGGCATTAGAGTGGAAAATAAAATCGTATTTTTATAGGTCTTCTGTCTTCCGGCTGCTCTCAAGCAATCGATCTCGGCATGAGCGGTGGGATCCCCGAACTGGATGCGGCGATTATGACCCCGGCCGATGATCTTGCCTTTGCGTACCAGGACCGAGCCGATCGGTATGCCGCCCTCTTCCATGCCATTGCGAGCCTCGTTGATGGCCTCGCGCATGAAAGTCTCGATTTCGCCTGCCTCCGGCATATGGGCGCAATCTCTGGCGGTGCTCTTTTTGCTGCTTGATTTGGACGACATAGCTATAGATCTTACTACCAAAGACCTTCTTTTAGCGCTTGAAAAGAGCCGGCTCCATCAGTCGGCGAACTGTGGGAGAAGTCTGCTGAGCCTGGATTAGCGGCGATAGAGTGGCTATAGGTTGCTGATTGAGGAATTCATGGAGGAAAGACCGATGCGTGCCCTGCCCGAAGATGGTAAAACCCTGGTCGGATATCAATTCTGGAACTCAGTGAACAAGCTGGTCCTGGCTGCTCACTTCGTATCGTTGAAAATCATCGGCCGGGAGAACCTGCCTGCTTCGGAGCCTTTCGTTCTCGTCGCCAACCACAGCTCACGCTGGGATGGACCGATGGTCCAGAATCTCCTGGACAGACGCTCCAACTATATGGTTTCTCCCAACGAGATGAAAGGTCTGCAGGGTAGTGCTGTGAGAAGCGTGGGCGCCTTTCCTGCCAGCCCCAGGTTCGACCTGGTCGGACATTGTCTTCGCCAGCTCGAGAGAGGCGAGCCGGTGGTGGTCTTTCCGGAAGGCAATGTTTTCTACGACGGCATAGTCCATCCCTTCAAAAAAGCCACTGCCCGAATAGCGCTGGTGGCGGCAGAAAAGGGTCTACCCCTGAAAATCGTCCCGGTGGGAATTGCTTATAACAATCCGGGCATGCCCCGGGCCCTGGTCAATGTAGGCGAGGCGATACCGGTGCCTGACTATGTGGATTATTTTGCCGACAGCAAGAGAGACGCAGTCGAAGGACTGACTTTCTTGATGAACGCCAGTGTACGCAGGCTGCATCAGGAAGCCCGGGATCACGGACTGGGCTCGTCCGGCAAGCATGCTCTACTGAGCGGAGTCTGAAGGCAGCCTGAAAGTCACCGGGTCGCTGAAGGTCCCCCGGATCTCGCCATTTTCTATGGCTGCTACCCGAAACTGATAGAAAGCATTTTTATTGCCGAAAAACTCGTCGGGCAGAGTCACCTTGCCTTTGAGCTCTTCGCTTTCCCAGGTCATCATAGACAGCCTGTTTCGTCTGGTGCTCCTGAAAATCCCGGCATATTGCTCGAAGCGAAAGTAAGGACGGGATAGCTCGAAGATTGCTCTGCCGGCTCCCTGGATCGATGAGACATCGTATACCATGGTGACCGTGCCGTTTTTCGATACTGCGCTGGCATCCTGCCCATAATCGAAGGGAGGGCACATCGCAAGCCCGGGAATGGCTTCTCTAGTATCGACCAGACTGGCGCGCTCCAGGCGGTAGCGGCGGGCGGGCAGGTCAATCCGCAGGACACCGTCATGCTCGGTGAAAAGCCATTGCTTGTACTCGCTCAAATAAAGCCGGTAGAGACCGCTTCCAGATTGCTTTCTCAACCTGATATTGATCGGGTACTGCCGGAAATGCACCGGGGTCTGCCTGGCATCGAAAGAGACAGTGGCCAGGGGCGATCCGGACGAAATGCCCATATAGTAGGGCACATCATCGAGGCTGCCGCTCCGCTCGAATCGGCTCGTCTCTTCTTTCTCTTCGCCAGGATGCAAGTTCGTAATCGTCAGATCAATCGCTACTGTGCCTGGCGCACCCAGGCTTGGTCCCGGCTCGATGAAAGCGCTCTCGATTTCTTCTCCTTTTTTGAGATTGTGGAAAATCCCGCTCATATCGTCGGGATCTAGAGACAGTACCGAGGCGTAGCGCCCGGCGTTTTTCACAGGCAAATTGGAAGGAGGATCTGCTAGAGCCGGGAAATCGGGAAGGTCTTCGAAGTGTTCTCGATAACGGTTCCAGTAAACGACTTTGAGATCCGGGTCGGCTCCAGCGTTTCTCAACAGGCTGGTGTTCAACTGTGGCGGTACCAGGGGGGCTCCGTCAAGGCAGACGATGCGTCTGGATCCATCCCTGGCGGTGAAGGGCGGCTCGACCATGGCAGGAATATAGCCGCAGTCGAAAAAGATCGGCACGCCTTTGATAATGGCAGGCACGTTCACCACAGCCAGTTTACTGGCTGGAGGACAGGTCGAGAGCGTTCCGGCAAGTTCCGAGGCGATTGCCCGTCCCTGTCTGCCCGCTTCCACCCAGGCCTCCAGGTTGCGGGCACTGGTGGCGGCGAATATCGCTGCTGCCGCAAGCAGCGTCAGGCTGACAGCGAGGCTCAGAAGCTTTTGCTGCCGACTCTTTCTTTCCGGAGGATAGAGAGCAGTGACTGTTATGATCAGGAGCGAGGGCAGGATGAGATAGGCTATGCGGCTGCCGGTCATGCTGCTGCTTATGTACCAGACCTGGAGATTGACTACCGTTAGCAAGGCGGTGAGGACGGCCAGGAAGATCAGGAGGCGCGATCGCTTTTGCAATTCCTCGCCTCCTTTCATGACATTGACAGCAAGCAGGATGCCGGTGACCGCATAGATGATTCGCAAACAGATCTCCAGGGGATCGCCTGCTTGCACGATCTCCGCATTGAACGGGTGGAGGAGTTTCCAGATTGTGGAGGGAACAATCACCCGCAGGGGAATCGATTGGTTGAGCAGGGAGCCTATGGCTCCCACATAACCACCGACTGCGGTGCCCAGGGCGAGGGCCCGCAGGCTCAGGTAGACTGCCAGAATCAACCACATCCACATGGTCTTCTTCAGAGCCTCTCGGGCTGCTGATTTGAGGTTTCCGCCAGCGCTTGCAAGATAGAGAACCGTCACCGCCGCCGGTAGCGTGACACAGGCTTCTTTGCTGAGCATCGCCAGGGCCATGAGAACCAGGCCGCCGATTTTTTTCGACTTGCTGCCCTTCTCCATATCCGAGAGGATCATTATGAGAGTGAGAAGGTAGAGACTGGCTCCGAGCAGGTCCGCTCTGGCGAGGATCCAAGAAACGGGCTCGACATTCACCGGGTGGACGGCAAAGAGGAGCGATATCATAAATGGTATCAGTCTCTTTTCGCCTCCGCTGGGCGCGAATCTGACCAGGAGCTTTCTGGCAAAGAGGTAAACCAGAAATGAGTTGAGGCAGTGATAGAGGAGATTGCTCAGGTGATAGCCCCGGGCCTGGCCTTCGTGTATGAGGTAATCCAGGGCCAGACTGAGCTCGGTGAAGGGTCTGTAGAAAAGATAGAAGCTCTCGGCGCCGATCCAGGGCGACCAGAAGTTTTTCCACAAGAGCACCGGCTCGCCGTGAAAGGCGCGGTAGAGCATGGGTAGATGCCAGAAGTCGTCGGCTACGAAAAAGCAGGAGAGAGCCTGGTTGAAAGTCAGAAAGACGACGACTGTCAGCAGTACGGCAACGATGGCAGGAAAGCGTTTCATGCTGATGACGTGCCGGCTTTTACTCGCCGACTTTGAAGCCCTGGGTGCCGTTCATATGATTGAGAACGGCTGCCATTTTGGACATGTCGCCGAGTATGCGTCGCTCCTTGGTGCCGCTGGCGCTCTGTCTCAGCTCGGCAATCACGTCGCTGGCGCTGAGAGCGCTCTCCACCGAGAACTCGCAGATGCCCATATGACCGCTCTCGAGCAATTTGTAGTGGCGTCTCTTGATACCGTCTCTGGGTCTCATGTCGGCGCGGGTGAGCTTGTCGTCGCCCGCCACCAGCTCGAAGCCGGGAGCGACGGCGACGGTGGGATCGGCTGGTCCGGCGAAAGGACCTTTGTCGAGCTGGGCCATAATGGTCTGACCCCGGCCGTCCATATTCATCACTCTCAGAACGCCGTCCACGAGCTTGATCAGCATGTCGCCGTTGGCGCTGCAGGCGATATTGCCGTAGGGCGTCTGGATGATTGCCGTCTTGGAGGGCTTTTTCACCGACACGAGAATCTCGCCCTTTTCCAGGCGCCCGATATAATCATTTATCTGGTTGTAAACAGTGCCCTTGGTCTTCTTGACCGCGATGCCGGTGGTCGAGCCCTGGAGCTCGGACTCCTTGGGAAAGCTGGAGTCGCTCACCTGCATGATGCCGTTGAGAGCCAGGAAGGACTGAAGGAAAGCGCTGTTTGCCGGGTAGTGGCCGGGAAAGGATGGCAGGGTCGACTCGACGTCGGTGGGCACGACCACAGGCGGAGTGATGACCGGCGTCGGGATGACCACCGGCAGAGGGGGCGGGGTCGGCTCGGGCATCGGGGGCGGATCGTAGGGGCCGGCCAGGACCGCGAACCTGGGATTGAGAAAAGCCGCTGCCAGAAAGATCACAGCCACCAGAATCAGAAGCACTGCCGGGATCGCTCGTCCCAGATCCGATCTAGTCTTGTTACCCATATCGCCTCTTATTACCCGAATCAAAAGAACTGAAAAGTATACGTCTATTGACTACCTTTTTAGAGAATTTAATGTAATATTGCTCCATGCCGGTCAAAAAAATCTGTATCTCAGCACTGTTGCTCATTCTCGCCCTTGGCACCATCTCTGGTTGCAATCCCAAGAAGGCGGCCAATTCCGAGAGCCCGCAGGCAAGCGAAGCTCCTCGGACCGAGGAAGTGGATTACTCCACCCGGGGCGTAGACCAGAATATGAAGGAGGGCATGAAAGCTCTCCAGGACGAACGTTATGACGAAGCCGAGAAGATGTTTCTCACCGCTCTCAGCCAGGTAGAGGCCTATAGCGGTCAGGAGGCCCGTACCGCCATCATCCTCAACAACCTTGCGGCCGTTTACGAAGCCAAGGAAATGTATATCCAGGCCATGCCGCTTCTCCGCAAGGCTCAGAAGCTCTTCATCCGTGCCTACGGCACCGACTATCCGGCTGTCGCAATCACCCTGGGAAATATGGGGCGGATACTCATGAAAGAGAAGCGCTTCGAGGAAGCGGCCCAGGTCTATAGAACCGCCGCGGGACTCATGGAGAAAAATCCAAAGGTCGACAAGAAAGACTATCGGGATATGCTGGAGCGTTATCTAGAATCTCTCAGATTCAGCAAGAAAGGGGCGCTTGCAGCCGACGTGGAAGCCAAGCTCAAGGCTCTGAAGTAGCTTTTTCGAGATGCGGGTCTTCCTGGAAGCCCAGGCGCCACCATATCGGAGTCAGCACTACAGGTAGTATCAAGAGCAAGGCGATCCAGATATCTCGGAAGGGAAACCATCTTGGGGCTGGGCTCTGACAGACCCAGGAGCCTATGCCGGTAAGCAGGCAGAAGATCGAGAATGAGGCAAGCACGGTGGCGGTTCCGGCTCGAACCAGGCTGTCCAGGGCCGGCTGCGGCTCCTCGCCGGCGTGCACTGCCACCGGTCCCCAGAATCCCGGCGGCCTGACACGCCGGTAAAATGCCGCAAGCCTCTCCATGTCCTCGGGAGGGGTAGTGAGGGATACTATGAAACAGACCGCTCCGGCGGTGCCTGCCAGGATGAGAATCTGCAAGGTCTCCTGTAGTCCGGATGCATAGAGCATCAGGACCGGTACCATGACAAGCGATACCACCAGGCATGAGATCTCCCCCCAGACATTGATCCGCCACCAGAGCCAGCGGCCCAGAAGCACCACTCCGATGCCGGCGCCGAAGAGAAGGCTCTGTTTCCAGGCGTCCTGGATGGATGTGAGCCGGGTCATGACGAAGATCGCCAGAGAGAGAATAATGATATTCGAGGACCGGGCCACCCAGACCAGGGCATGTCCGGATGGCTCTCTTTTCAAAATCGACTTGCAGAAGAATCGCTTGAATATGTCATTGGTCCAGTAGGAAGACCCCCAGTTCAGATGGGTGTCTATAGTCGAGGCCAGGGCGGCGAGCATGCCTACCATCATCAGTCCCTTGGCGCCTGGAGGAAGGAGCTCTACGATACCCCGGACGAAAGTGGTCTCCCTTTCCGCCCGGGCGAGATCCACCGACATGGAGGGATCCGGCGGAAAAATCACCAGGAGCCCGAGGGCGATGGGAAGCCAGGTGAGACCCCGGAGCAGAACCTGGGCGACTACGAAGACCAGGGCTGCTTGCTTGGCGTCCCGGTCCGATCGGCAGGCCATGGTCCTCTGGGCGAGATAGCCGCTGCCGTCGGCGTTCATCTGCATGAGCCATTGCAGACCCATGACGGCGAGAATCGTCATGGTGGCATCTTTGGCCTGGGATGGCGTGAAAGCCACCACTTGAGAAAAAGTGATACCACCGGGACCACCGAGGGTCATGCCTTCCGAGAGCCGGGAGATCATATTGGGGAGTCCTCCGGCAGTGGCGATGATGACGGCTGCATAGACCACAGAGCCGGTCAGTCCGAGAGCGAATTGCACCACGTCGGTGGCCACCACGCTCCGCAAACCGCCGGTGGTGGAGTAGAGCGTGCTGGTAAGAGCGATCACCAGGATCGATATGAAATTGTTGGTGGACCTGATCCAGATCTCGGACTGGTTGCCGACCTCGACAGTGAGGGGCGCACCCATGGCTTTCACGATCATCTCGAAAAATTGAA
>JAGQHH010000169.1 GCA_020431945.1 Cyanobacteria bacterium HKST-UBA02
GACGGTTTCGCGATGAAACCGTCTCGTTGTTTCTTCGTGGTAACGAAGGACTGGAAAAGTAGTCGGGGTGAGGGATTGCTCATTCCCTAGGCAGAGCTAAGCATTGTGTCTATAGCAACTAAGATAATAGTTTTGACGATGATTTTTCGACCAGCTGTGGCTCATAGGCGCACCAAATTCGGTCGGATAGCAATCCTAAACAGTTGAGGTTAGGGAATCCAGGTCCTTGCATTAGTCCAGCTAAGCGAGGGAGATGAATCTTTGGTTTGAAGCCATCGACTGAAAGATCGTATGCGATCGAGAATTCGAATTTCTTTTGGAGCCAGCTAGAGACAAGGGGCTCATTCAAATTGTCTGCCAGAACTTCTGGATTCTCCAAATCTTCTATTGTCTTACCCTCCTTGCTCAATGACTTCTGCAAAGAGTCAGACGTTATCCTGTCCTCTGAATCAAGTACATGCGAGATCAGTTTGACCCGAGCCCGGTGGGTGAAAAGTTTGAGGAACCACATGTCATCAAAACCGAGAGCAGACACGAGAAAGTTCAGTGGTTGCGGTACACTTTCCGTTGATTCTGACTCTAATCCATAGGTGATTTGAGTCAGAAATCCTCCTTCAGTTGGCACGGTGTAACCCGGTTCCCATTCTAGTTTGCCGACATGATAACTTACTAGATCACTATGCTCCAATCGCATTTTTACATGGCTTGAGACGACTCCTCGATCTGCTCGCTTTATAATTCCCAAGCGCTGAGCGACTATGAGTTCTTGCCACTCTATTGGATCGGAAAAGTAGCGCAGATCTTTTGACACATCGGATCTGAGAAAGTAACCGGGCTGCTTGCAAACCAGCATGATTTCTGGCTTTACGAACCCTTTTATCATTCGATCCGCGTTTCGCTCGATTATGTCGAGAATTGCAAGAGCAATTGTTCCTGCCGTTTCTCCAGCACCGACTACACCTATATAGTCTCCTGCCTGAATATCTTCAAAGTTTTCTAGTTTTTGCCAAAAGTCTCGCCCATCCGAGATTCTGGGATTTTCATAGCCTTTGCCACCAACACGCTTTGGACCACCATGACTTGTTATTACCAGCCCGCAAGCTGTGCGGTTTTCATTACCCCATGATACGAGCCATTCATCTGATTCCAGGTCAATTTTGTCGACCTCTCCTATGGTATGAGAAAGGCTAATCTGTGCACCAGCCCATTGAAGATACTCTACCAATTCTTTATGGGTTGGTCTGTTTCGGTGTTTTACAATCCAGTCGTCACGTCGTCGTGTCGCTACCAGGAAGGACTCCCAAGAGAGCTTCTGCATCTCCGCGTCAATTCTGTCGCCGTTTATAAGGTCTCTGTACGATTTATACGGATATCCCAAATCCTGCTCTGGCGGAGAAACTAGAGTTTGCAATCCGTCCGTATATCCGTGATCACCTGTCCAATGGGCTCCAACCCCGTTTCGTTCGAGTACCAAATAATCGTTATCGAGCTGGCAATGCCTGGATATCGCGTGATGTTTTGCTGCGAGGGCAAGTCCCTTGGGACCTGCTCCAACAATTAGTAGACCAACTTGTGCCAAAACTGGACCTCTTGGATGCTTAGAGGTATAATTGTGACTGATTAAGCTCAAACAGTCGAGTAGATAGAATGACCGAGAGCCTCAGCAGAGAAAGAGAAATTGTTCGGCAGCGACCAGTCAGTTTACCGAGTACGCTTGCTGATTTCCTTGTAGCTGCAGCAAGTAGCTGCCATGTATCTCCAAGTGATTTGCTTGTTCAGATAGTAAATAGAGAACTCTCCTCTACTGCTGAGAAACCTTTTGATCTGGACAAATTTAATCGCAGTAGAATGGCTAGCGACCCTCCCGTTAAGCTTCTAACCAGGTTTCCAGTTGAGGTAGATGAAAAACTTCAAGAGGCTGCGGATAAGTTTGGAAAGACACCAAATCTTCTGATCTTTCAGTCCTTGCTTGATGAATTCGGCAAGCAGGGCAAAGACCTTCACAGCTGTTCGACTTAGAACTTCGCAGTCAATTTCTTAGACCGTATCCGTTCTGATGAGCAGGATGGAAAAAGAAAAGGCGTACAAAAAACATTTCCTGGTATCATATATAGTACTTGTATTTTGGTAGTGGCTCCATGCTTTCAGGAATTTCTCGCATGATGTCGCCAACTAGCCTTGAGAATAGAAGAGTGATGGGTACTTTGCTATACATGTTAGCGCTGTTCCAGTTCATCTTGGTTAGTGAAAGTACTTCGCTGAGAATCTGCTGTTCTGGCGTATCACCTACGTGATCCGTTATTCTGAGCGGTGAGGGAACATGTCCATGCGGATAGGACTGTCGGGAGCGGATATATCCGCTTGTGTAGAGATAGTTGTCGATTCCAACGTTGAAGCAGGTCCCTCTCAGTGGAGGGAACATGCCACTACGAATTAACCGTACATCGCTCGTCTCGCTAAGTGACACGAGGTCATATTCTTGAACCTTTCCTTTCAATGCTTCTTCGAAACCATCCGTTTCAGGAATAGCAAATCTCGAAGACTTGTGTATAACCACTCTGCGAGGTATTTGTCGGCGTTCTTGTTTGTATCTCTCCAAGACCATTGTTATAAGTGATGCCGCCAAGTCACCCGGTAGGTGAGGCGTTCTTCCGTCTTTGTTTTCGTCCCACTTAAAACTATGTCCTCGCAATACTAAACCTTCACCATTTTCATCAAAGGCCTGAGCAACGCTTGTTCGCATGTGAGAAGCTCTTTTCTGAGTCTTGAAGAAGCTTATGCCAATGAAGCAGGTG
>JAGQHH010000170.1 GCA_020431945.1 Cyanobacteria bacterium HKST-UBA02
GACAAATGGCTGATCGCGCACAATACAAAGATCGGCGAGTTCTACACAACCGGCATCCGGCTCAGAGACCTGGCTTCCACGGTAAAAGAGCGAACCGGCTGCGACAGGATCGTGATCATCCTGGACGCCTGCAATAGCGGCGCCGCACAGGCGGGAGGCGGCAAGGGCTTGATCCGGGGAGCCAACTTCGACATCAGCTCCCTTGCCGGACAGGGCGAGATAATCCTGAGCTCCAGCAGCAGCGACCAGCGGTCATGGGAATCGAAACGCTACGAGAACGGCGTCTTCACCCGCAAGCTCATCGAAGCACTTAATATAGTAGGAGCCAGCACTCCACTGACGCAAGCATACGACAGCCTGCGCTCGCAGGTAGAAGCCGAGGTGCGATTCGACAGGCAGGCATCGCAAACGCCAGTTTTGCGTAAGAACTGGCAGGGCAAAGAGCTTGCCATTCTGGCACCGCCGGTAAGACCACGCCAGACCGAGCCATCCCAGCTCGCATCACCCGTATCCAGCGGTTCAGCCGGCGCAGACCTCTGCGAGCAGGGCAAGCAGATGTATCAGAAAAAAGATTACAAAGGCGCTCTCGAAGCATTCACCAGAGCCATCGAAGCCGGCAACACTACCGCCCTCAACGAGCTCGGGGTCCTCTATTCCGAGGGCAACGGAGTCCCCCAGGACGACGCCAAAGCCGTCGAGCTCTACAACAAAGCAGCCGCCCTGAACGAACCGTCCGCTCTCACCAACCTCGGTCTGAGATTCTTGCAGGCTAGAGGCGTCCCGAAAGACGAGTCGAAAGGGCTCGAATACTTGAAGCGAGCCGCCGACCTCAATAACAGCACCGCTCAGTATTCACTGGGCGTCTGCTACGATCAGGGACTGGGCGTCACCACGAACATGACAAAGGCGCTCGAATACTACAGGAAGGCAGCGGACCAGAAATATCCCGCAGCCTACAACAACCTCGGCTCTGCCTACCTCAAGGGGAGGGGAGTAGCCCGGGACATGAAGGAAGCAGCCCGCCTCTTCAAAAAAGCTGCCGAGCTCGACGACTCGCAATCGATGTTCAATCTCGGCGGAATATACAGTACCGGTGGCGATGGCATAGAGAAAGACGACGAGGAAGCAGCAAGCTGGTACAAGAAGGGCGCCGAGAAAGGCAACGCCGCCGCCCAGGTGTCCACTGGTCTTGCTTACTGGAACGGCACGGGTCTTCCCAAAGACTACGAAAAGGCAGCTTACTGGTTCAAGAAAGCAGCGGACCAGGGAGAAGCGGCCGGGTTCAATAACCTCGGGACCTGCTACAAATTCGGAAACGGCATGCCCAAAGACATGGACAAAGCCATCGAGCTCTACCAGCGCTCGGCGGACATGGGATATGCCCTGGCGCAATACCTGCTGGCGTGCGCCTACGTCAACGGCGAAGGAGTCAAGAAGGACTACGAGAAGGCCGCGGAATGGAGCCGCAAGGCTGCAGAGCAGGGAGACGGTTCCGGGCAAAACCTACTGGGAGCGCTCTATGAGAATGGCAAGGGTGTCCCGCGCGACAAAGCCTCTGCAGTGAAGTGGTATCTGAAGGCTGCCGAGCAAGGGAACGCGCTGGCGAAAAGCAATCTCAAGCGGCTGGGACTATAGGGCCGGCGCATGCTGAAAGTATTCGCACTCTGGACTCTCCTGACGATTAGCTTCTGCGTCAATGAGTCTGCATTGGCGGGAGAAAGGAAATAAGCTTACGAATTGGCCCATGAATTACCAGTGAAAGCCCGCCATCCTCAATCGTTTGCGCCGCTTGAGGGTGGCGATCCAATCAGCAGCTTGCTCTTTTCGGCGCTGCAACTCCCCGAGATTATCGCTTACAAGTGCAGTCGATTCATTATGCCGACGAGCCAACCGAGCCGCGCGTTCCAGATCATCTAGTCTCTTACTGAATGAAAGAGCACAACTCTCGAGATATCCTTCCACGACCTCGCTCTTTCGGTTCTTCAAAAGCATGCCTGCCAATCGCAGGTCCGGTCGAACAGGCTTCGGATACTCGATCATGTTTTCGAGCTCGGCAGCAGCAGCATCCACATGATCTTGCAGGATAAGGGCTTGCCCGAGTATCGAGTGTCCGTAGTGAGGTGCAAGACGACGCACTGTCGTGGTGAACTCAGATCCGTCCTCCTGCACGAGACGAACCGGCCAATGCTCGGCTTGCACGATACGTGCCCCTATCTTCGCAGCCAGGTCTGGAAACTTCAAATCAATCATCAGATTTCCCAGCTCGGAGGTTATCATCTCCACGTAAGTGGTCAGATAAGAATCCCGGGGATTGGCATTGTTGATATCGAGAGCCTGTATCGCAAAACGGACAGCCTTTCGGGCGTGCCTCCGATCACCTGTTACGCGGCTCCATTGCTCAAAGAGTCGCGACAACCTGCGCGGAAACTCGTCGTTGGTAGGCTCAAGCTCATGAGCCCTCATCCACAGCTTCTCCGCAGTCCCTCTGCTTCCCCACTCACAAAAGGCTGCGGCATTGTGAAGTACTTTGGGGTCATCCTGATGTCGCCGCACCTGCTCGAGCCACTCTCGTTTGACCCGGAGGAAATGACGCTTGCCAAGCAACGGACAAAGCCACTCAAATAATTCGCTGCCTGGATGCTCTCTTACGAACCAGATTAGATGCTCAGCGTAAATATCCTGATAATCCTCATGTCGGGAGCTGTATCGGTCGAAAAAGCCAAGCAGCAATGCCCGGGACTTCAGATCGTCCGGGTCATCATGGACCGCCCTGGTTAGCCGTGAAACATCCCTCTTCGATATTGAAGAGCCTTTGAGAAGAAATTCCCACTCATCCATAGATTTCTCTTCCAGCCGAGCGCGACCATCTGGAGCCTAGCGCTTCATAAGCGGTATGTTATGGCAAGGCAATGACTCTTCCACCGTCATTCTATAATGGGAGGCTCACTTATGCGTCGGGGAGTCCAACCAGGCAGACCATCCAGCCTCGCCGCTTGGGAAAAGAATTTCTCCTCCCTTGCTAGAGAAGCTATTCAACCAAGTCTTCAAAACTTCGAGTGAAAGTATTAGTGCCTGGAAGGAACTGACACCGAAGATTGGCACGGGTTCAAACAAACCATCCACGCCACTGGAACAAAACCAGCACTCGCCCGACTCGTCGTCACCTTCCGAAAACTGAGGTCGTCTAACCACCAGTCGCCCCCTCTTTGTGTCGCCATTTGGATACCTGAAGAGCAATTCCTCCTCTACCATCACATCCAAGTCTTGGGCATCGCTATACTTTATCACCACTGTTTCCTCGGTACATCCGACGACCTAACAAATCATCTCCTTGGGTCTGTTTCATCTCTTTGATGGTGACCTTCTGAGGCGTATAAGTAAATTTTGCCAAGCGGCCGCTCTATGTGCAGAGGCTTCTGGGTCCATCGCGTCACTGTAATACTCTGGAAGGGTGACAATTGCTTGGGCCACTGCCTCTATGGCGCTCGCACGCAATGTCTGTGAGTGGGCCCGAATCTCACTTACATTATTCGCAAGCCAGGCAACGACATGGTCAGGCAGTTGGGGCGTGAGCTGGTCAAGCGAAGATGCAACTAGCTCGGCCGCAGCAAGTGCCTTTGTACAAGACTCATCGTCTGGATAGGATACTGCCTCCTCTAGAGTCTTTCTTATGAAGTCGACTGGGTTTGAGCGATGCATAAAGGCTGCGAATCAATCTAACGCTAAGTCACTGTCAAAAAACTCTTCTTCCCAGTCGTCCATCAGCCGCCTTCAAAATGGACTTAGCCATTAGTCTCTACCAAGTTCCATAAACTTCTTGGATCCAGCCTAGTATATAGAATAATGTGCTGGATGTTCTTGAATCACTAGTCAACTTGCTTGAGCCCGGGGTCATCAGAGATCGACTCCCAGGGATGAGTACCCATGGCAGATCTGTAACTACGAAGTCGATAGGCAGTGAGTCGGCCGTCAGCAAATCTTGTGTCCAGCAGAAATGTAACAAGGGCACCGTTTTGCGGCTTCATCTCGAATGTTGTGATGTCTCCGTCAGTTTCGTACCGCCCAAACATTTCTTTAGCGATATCCCTTGTCAGATTGGCCAGAGAAACCGATTCCGGATACCCGCTCCTTCGGAGGTCAAGAATGGCTCGACCATCCTCCAGCCGAAAGACAGCGCCCTGGAGCGCGAGCAATGCATAACTTCTGACCGGCTTGCTGCCCTTGACGCGTGGTTCAATAATTAAAGGCTCGGGAGTGCCCCGTGGGACTTCCCGCTCCGCCACCCTGGTAAGCCTGACGTCTCTCTCGCCAGCCAGGGCGGCCTTTAGCAGGTCAGCCTGATTAACCTGATCCGCATAAAACCCAATTCCGATTTGATAGGGTTTCAGCATCGACCGCCGGACATCGCACGACCAGTGAGCCCTCCCAAGGCGTTCCTTGATTCGAGCTATACAAGCCTCCTCATCAGGAGTCTCAATCTGCAGAAACAAAAATCGCCAATCTTGATAGTAATCAGCCCAGGCCGGTGCCAGGGTCGAAAGCGCTATGGAGACCAGACAGAACAAAGACTTCTTCATGTTGCTCTTGCCTCTATCGAGAAAAACTATCAAGGTGGCATCCAATCTCTGCCTGTAAAAAACTCAAATCACATCTCAAGGGTTCACCTCTAAGGAAATCACATTGTCTCTGGACATTCCTTCCAGGACTCCGGAAGCCACTATTATGTCTGCCAAGTTGCTTCTATCTCTGAGGTCCGAGACTTGTTTCCACCTTTCGAGAGCTTGAGTGCCGTCCTGAACTTCAGATTCTGTCGGATGCTCTTTCTTGGTGAAAAGAATACAAACACCCTCTCTTTTCTGGGGCAGGTCTTTTCGAATAGAATCTACCTCAGGACATTGATTCGATTGACGCCTGTGGAGAAGCCCTGTTGTACCTATTCCTATAGTATTTGGCTATAGCACTTGCCATGGGCAGGGTGTTGAGAAACACCAGGATCAATACCAACATTTTAGCTGAGTCTCGGCTCGGAGGAGTGAAAGATTTTCTTGGATGAGATCAAGCCTGAGCACAAATAGTGCCTGGCGATGATATCCGGTAGGAAGACAGAATCAGTATCCATCAAGACTCTTCTCGTGGGGGTCGCACCAGAATGCAAACGCAGCGCCCTCAGGGGACCAATAAGTCATCAAAGGATTTGACTTTCATAACTCCGCCATCCTGAACGAATGAAAGCCGCAAAGCCAGCTCACTCATTCCTTCTTCCTCCGTCCAAAGGAAATAGTCAATACACCATTCGCTGTCGGTAACTTTGATTATCTCCAAACAAGGGAACTCCCAACCGGTCGGCAGAATCAACGTGTCTTCGTATGAGACAGCCTGAAAGGCCTCCTCCGGGGGCAAGACGAGCTCAAAGGGGAAAAGATCCAATTGCTCCAAGATACCCTCAGAATTATCTCTCCATCCTGGAACGATTCGACAAAGCTTATCCCATTCTTTAGCCACCAATAGAGATACTACTTCTCGCAAAAGCCTTTGGATACTCTCTACTTCCTTTGGAAACATAGCCACACTCTCCTGAGCATCAAGAAAAACTGACAAGGTGACATCGCTGGTGAAAGCTACGTCTAAAAACCTGATCGTCCTGAACAGCCACAGCCATACTGACTAGAGACTGTGTGTAGTAAGAGAGCAAATAGAGCCAATTCGCAACTTGACTCAGTAAAGAAAACCTCCTCAGTAATGGGGCTTAGATCAGACAATAGATAGGTCACTTGCCGAGCTCTCCTGATACTTTGTTTCCTTGAGAAATACACGATCTACCGAAACACGCATGACTGCGCTATCTAGAAAGCGGCAGTCCTAGCGCGGCCCTGGCCGGAGGTGCAACCCCAAATCCAACAAGTTTATTGGCCAAAGTGGCTAACGCCTCTTTGGTACTCATTTCCTCCAACAGTGGAATCGCTACATCCATTACATGGTGGCGAAGAATAGCTAAGCGTTCCGTGTCGTCTAAATTTGCCAATTCTCTGAGCGCGCCGGTATGCTCCAACAACGGCAAGCGGAAAGATACGTGATACCCCTTCGCTCTTGGATAATCGAAATTCGGTATTAGCTCGGGAAGGATGGCTCGAAGGTCGATAAATGCTTCTCCTCCGTAATACGCCTTTTGAAGGTGCAGATACGTGACGACTTCTGGATTTGTCTTGTACCAGCAGGTTCCTTTCCTGCGATAACCATGAGGTTTCAGCAGCTTGGTCAATTCTCTTTCCGTGTCAATCACGAATTGCCGCTCCTCGCAATATGCTTCTCAAGAATAACAGCAGCGATCGAAATAGTCAGCACTCTAGCCTTCATCCCTCTCGGTAACCAATCCTTCCGCAAAGAATCTTCGATCCCATAACTTAAACTTCTTTCCAACGGTCAGTTTTCCTGCCACCAACTCAGGGCAAAGAAATTCGATGACTATGTGGTCTCTTGTTTGGCCTGGATAGATTGGCTCCTTGCCCACATGAATTCTACAATCATGGTATTCCTCATCAACAAACAATGGACAGCGCGGCTCCATGTCTATCGGTCCATTAAGACCTCCATTCTCAGTACTGAGCAGCGAGATTCTTGCCTTGATTCTGAAACTCATTGAATTCACCAGCCTTACAGATTCGCACAAGTGTAACAGGTTACCCGTTCAGCAAAGACAACTTTACTCAATTCCTCTGACCTCCCATCAGACCAATCCTTCCTGATCACATTCGTTCCTTTGCTTGTCTGCTGGAGGGAGGGCTGCGACCACCCAGTCTGCATGGCCAGGTATGCGCTCGAGTCGGTCTCTTCAGTCATTCTGTGTGACCATCGTTCGCCCCACATTTCCTATCAAGCATTTGAACCGATGATCAGGACAAAGACTGTAGCCTACAGAAAAATCGAAGCAGTTACTCTGGTAGATGCGACGCTCATAGGCAAGTATATTGCTGTTCAGCTAAAGAACGATAAATCCGAGTACCGTGTGTTCGTGCCCGAGGAGAAGAGAGCTTTGATTCTAGACAAGTTGGAGAAGTACGACATCAAGCGTGCTTTCCGATGGGAGTGCAATTGAGCCACGTCCATGTGTTCAAGAAGCTCATGTCTTCATCCTGTGAGTCATCTGTCTACGACTTCCGCATGAAGATTTTCACGCACACAGAAAACTTCGCTGGCAGCCATAACGACCTCCCGAATCTCCTGGGCTAGCTTCCTGTTAACTTTGGAGTGATGCCGCATTTAATATCTCTGATGATACAATATCAGGAGATTATACGGTAGCTGCCTTCGCTTGTTTGGGGCCACGGAATTCAGAAGAGAAATCCAAAAGACAGGATACCCCCAACGGGGTGAATACATAAGGTCTGAGCACCTGAAGTCATTAGGACGGATAGTAAATGGTACAAGTGATGACCACCGAGAAGTGGACTAAAATGCCAGAAGATTACTTCTGGGCCGTTATAGAGGAGAGTAAACCCAAGCGAGCACCGCTTCTAAGTCGTCGCCATCTAAAGCTGTTCGACGCGAGAATCTCGAGACTATCCAGCGAGGATTTCCTGGCATTCGTCGTAAAGAGAATGGAGCTGGCCCAGATACTGTATAACTGGCGATTCGCAGGCGCGATTTGGCTAATGAACGATGGAATCTACTCCGACGAGAATGTATTAAATGCGACTGGAGGAGTCATAGCTCTTGGGAGAGATGTTTACTTTCGAATGTTGGAAGATCCGGATACTACCTTAGCAGAATTACCAGAATCACCAAAGCTCTTAGATTGCTTGGACTTCGACTGTCTGCACTCTGACATTTGGGCTCGAAGAGAAGGGGAGGAAGTTGCTGACCCCTTCCCTGACGAGACGTATGGCAGAGGATTTCCTAGTGGAGAGCTCCCATCAGAGGAGTCCCTGGCGGAGCGGTACCCAAAGCTGGCATCAATCTATGTGACGTAGCATCGAGTCACCACGGATGCCACGAAGCGAAAGGTAGAATGAACTCTCCAGAAAGCTTCCTTCTTGTCGTCGCGCACCCCACCCTCTGCTTGCTGGCATCACTTCGTATCTGAAACTTCGTTCTCTTCTGCATGCTCGACTCCGTCGCCTGTAGACGGAGATATCATGCGCTCCCTTTGCCCAGCGTTCAATGGACCGAACAGACACAAACAGCGTTGGTCGATCAACTACCAATCCCTCTTCGGATAAGGCCAAACAACACCCTCTGGTACCAAGGATGGATCCCAGTACTTCTCGTACAACTTTGGAAAAAGCACCCTTAGAGCTTCCTCGCTAAACTCTATTTCCTCGCCGCTAGGAGTTTCACATAGAGCATCATCACTAGAACTTATGAACGACTCGGATCCATGGCGTTCTCTCCAAATAGAGTCGGCAGCTGTACAAAAGAGCTCAGCGCTTGATAGCTGTGCCGCACATTCAAGGTTCACGAGACCGTCATCGGGATTCCGAAGGATTGAGAAAAAAAGATCTTGTCCTAGCATAATAGCGGAGCCAGCAGCAACCAAGACATCATCATCAGAAAACCCAGAATTGATAGTGGCAATTGCTCCACAGAACCTATAGTTATAAAGGAGCTTAGCGAAACTATCAAACCTTAATGAAAACGCGCATAGGAGTTCATCATCTAAATCTTTGAGGACGAGTAAAAACTTATCCTCGTGAGCTGGCGATAGGAGCCGTTCTGAATTACAAGGTCTACTATCGTCAATAATCTTCCAAAAGTAATGATCTTCCATATAGGTTCCCTTTGGTAGAGGAAGCGGGTCCTTTAAAAGAATCAATCACGGACCCGAATCTTCTTTAAAAAAGATAAGAAGCTCGGTGCATACTCAATGAACTCCCACACGCCACAGCCGTGTTCTGCCGTAAGAATCGGTGCCTCGCTACCCTTTGCTCTGGACAGGTCAAGAGCAAAAGGATCTCCGAACGCCTGCCCGATAACGACGAGATTTTGTGGCCAGTCTTCCAGATTGTCTCCCGTCTCTCGGTCAATTGCGAATCCCACCTGCTCGTCCATTAGATTTCCCGCTCCACATAGCCAAAGATCACTTTCCACCCTAGGCAGTCTAAGTGTGCATGTGAGATTAAAGGGAGAGAATCTGGTTAAGAACTCCAAATAGTTACCTGGCAAATTCCAGCGCCTCTTTATTCTTGCAATATCACTATCACCAGCTAAAGTGAGGTAGTTTGCCGGATTGGTTTCATTTACCGGATCAGCGAATCTTATTCGAGCAAGCTGTCGATCAAGATCTGAAACCGCGCTCTCTAGAGGCGTCGTCGGTTGGTCTAGCGAACTATCCCTAGGCGGTGGTGCGAGACCATCTCCGAGAGGAAATCCATGGTCAATCCACCTCCTGAGTTCGTCAGTTCTAAGTTGAGCTTCCTTCCAGTTCCCGGGGTCTCTATCGAGCCCTCTATTGAAGGGTTGATTGCTTAGCAATGCCAACTGGTTGATTGCATTGGCTCTGGACTCTAACTCTATCGATTCATCGAGAGCCAATCTAGACAAAGGTTCGCAAGCCAAATTGCCAGCGACTCTCGCAATTCCAATAATCGACCAGTATCTAATAGTCTCATCGCCCAGTCCGTTCAAGAAAATACTTTCTAAAGTTGCCTTCCTGGATGAAGGCGTACTTTGGCGCGACAAAAATGACGCAATATACCAGCGTGCATTACTTAGCTTACCCAACTCGAGGTATTGAACAAACGCATCCAAAATTTCAGTGTCATCTTCTGAATGCATCATTTCTAGTTTCAGCACGATATCAACGACTCTCGCACGATCGTTGCAACTAAAAAGGTTCCGAATAAGTCTTAGCGCCCTACTAATAGTAATCACCTCATCCAGCAGTATGAACGCAAAAATTCGAAAATCGTTCAAACAAAATTGCCGGGAGCCTTTCTTGATTGAGCTGTGCTCTAGACATCTTTTCCTTGGTTCCTGGCTTCTGTTCCAAAGCTGTTCCGATACCTTGTTTCCAAACTAGGGAAGCTTTAGAGCCATGAGTACCTTCCCATTCTTCGGGAAGACCGGCACCACAATTTAGGCAGTGCATCGAATCCGGGTAATAGTAATCTACAGACATTGCCTCTGAACTTACCTCAGAACAATAGTAGGTCGCAAATGATATCTTGGCTCCAGATTTTTCTTTGCATTGATTCCGCTATATGGTAACGGAGGTTCTTACAACGGAGGAGGCTGTCGATAAATTCCATCCGCATCTGCTGACTCTGCAAATTCCTCAAAATCCATATTTGAAATTGACAAATTGTTCTCTACGTTCTGTACAGCTCTGGCTATGACTCGGAGTTCACGACCAGGAGTATCAAAAAGATCGATGAAGAGGACAGGAAACTCAGGCTGAGATAGCGCAAACTCATCGTATCCGTCCGGTGAACCACATCTGGCGCTGCGAAAAGAACCATGAGATCCTTCT
>JAGQHH010000171.1 GCA_020431945.1 Cyanobacteria bacterium HKST-UBA02
GCCAGTATCTCCGTCGGTGCCATCATGGCACCCTGATAGTTGTTTTCGATTGCCACCATGAATGCCATCAGAGCGACCACCGTCTTGCCGGAGCCGACATCCCCCTGGACCAGACGGTGCATGGGCTTGGTCGAAGCGAGGTCCCTGGCTATCTCGCCGAAGACCCGCTTCTGGGCGCCGGTCAATTCGAAAGGCAGCGACTTGCGCAGGTCAACCACCAGCCCCTCGTCCGAATGAGCAAGGGCCAGAGCGCCTTCGGTCTGGTCGAATCGATGACGCCGGTGCGCGAGCTGGAGCTGAATCGCGAAGAGCTCGTCGAAGACCAGACGTCGGCGAGCCTCGTCCTTGGATTCGACAGCCTCCGGGAAGTGAATTGTATAGAGAGCCTCGCGCAGCCCCATGAGCCCCAGCTTCTCGCGAATAATCTCGGGAAGGGGATCGACTATGCCATCACCATACTTATCCAGGGCATTATGAATGACGGTTCGGAGATGGCGGAGCGAAAGCCCCTCGGTAAGCGGATAGACAGGGACGAGCCGGCCGGCGTGCAGGCTCGCAGGTTGAGGGTCTTCTGTTTCGGTCAGAAGTCCGAGTACTTCCACCTCGGCATTTTTGAGCTGAAATTTCCGGGAGAACTTATCTCGCTCCACTATGCCGGAAGCAAGCACTTGCGCCCCTTTCGGGAATTGTGCCTTGTATCGATCGAGCAGATACTTGTTTGATCTGCCACCGACAAATCTCGTGATTCCCACCACACCGGTTCCATCGCCGATGGTGACAGTAAGCACTGAAATATTTCGCTTCTTAGATTGAAACGCGCTTACAGAGCGGATTGTACCGAAGATACTCACTTCCTGATCTTCTTCGAGATCTTTGATATGCAGACGATTCTGAAAATCCAGGTGACGCCGCGGATAGTGCCTGAGCAAATCGCCGACGGTAAATATATCGATCCGGTTTAGCACGGTAGCCATCTTAGGACCGACACCTTTGACGAATTGCACATCGATGAAATCAGGCAGTTTGTCCGCGCCCGGAGCGCCGCCTTTGACAGCATCGGAAGAAGGCTTCTCCAACCGGGTCAAGCTCGTACCCGGGGTACTGGCTTGCGGCAAGTCGCGCTTCTGAGACGTTTTACCGCCCGGCCCGGATCTTGCCGAAACCGTCCGAACATCCGACTGGGCGAACTTGAGACTGGGAGCACCTGAGGCGCTCGAGGTCTCTGCAACTTCCGGCTGCCGCCGGAACATCTGGTCCGGGTCCACCGCTCGAGTTGCAGGTCTAGCTCTGGCAGCGCCACCGGCAGCTACTGCCTCGCCCTCGGGTAACGCTCCCTCAGCATCGCCCAGGACAGCCTCTATGGCACCGGCGTCCGGCTCTTCCTCCGGATGCGTTTTCAGGCGCTCCAGACGTGCATTGTGGAGGCTTTCCACATAGGGGATCAGCAGCTCCTCGGCCCGGCTCACGATGGAGATCCGGGTACCCACGTCGGTATTGGGGTACTGGCGGAAAAGCCCCCTCAGGGTCATCCAGGTGCCTTCCAGGGGAAATTCCTTGGAGAGCCGGGCGCAAGTCTGTCTCATGAACTGCGAAAAGGTCGAGCGACGCCCGTGAAAGTCCGCATAGCGAGAACGGCGCTCGATATCCAGCGCCTTGTACATAGCCCGAAGCGCTTCGTCTTTCGACTGCTTGCTCTTGCTGTCGCCAATGACCGGAGACACGAATATGACCAGAATTGCTAGCTTTTATAAGACTAAGCCAAAGCCTGCGGGATTGCCAGAGCTCAGGCTACACCTCAGATGAATCTAAAAGGCGAAAAGATATTGCCTGGCTATACACAGGAGTAGCCCAGGAAGTAGCCCGGTCATAACCAATCGTTCCTCAGCCCTTACTGGAGGCGGTTGAGGATCAGCTTACTGATAGCTTTGAGTGTAGCGAAAACGCCGAGACCTTCCGAAGCGACCGCTTCGAAACTCGGGACCTGGCGCTGGTTGAGCTCGCGCTCCATACGCTCGATGGGCATGGCATTGGCGAGGTCGCGCTTGTTGTACTGCAGAACCCACGGAATGTTGTCGAGGGTAAGGCTGTATTCGGCAAGGTTCTCGATCATGTTTTGCAGAGAGTCGATATTGTCCTTCGAGCGCATGACATCCGAGTCCGCTACGAAGATGATTCCGTCGACGCCGTTCAGAATGAGTTTACGGCTGGCGTTGTACTCGACCTGACCGGGCACCGTATAGAGGGAGAATCTCGTCTTGAAACCCTGCACCGAACCGAGGTCGAGGGGAAGGAAGTCGAAAAAGAGAGTACGTTCCGTCTCTGTGGCCAAGCTGATGAGCTCGCCCCTGGTGGTCGGCGCCAGCTGGCTATGAATGTACTTCAAATTAGTGGTCTTGCCACCAAGACCGGTGCCGTAGTAAACGATTTTGCAGTTGATCTCTCGAGCCGCGTAGTTTACGAGTGCCATCCCTGGTTTCCTAACTCGCTACTTTTTTCCAATCGCCTATTTTCCATCATTGACAACATGCAGAGGGTCTTTGCGCAACGAATTGATATCACGAATTCATATTCATGCAAAGTAAGCCTTGTCATGTCCAATGAACTACGGTTACTAAACTCTACGCTGGTGGCTCGAAGCTTCCCCAGATCGCTCTTGACCCTCTGGAAGATCCCGAATGATAAGAAAACCTGACAACGCCAGCGTTTCGATTCCCCAAAAAACAGACTACCATGCCAGAGATGATCATGGGGGATTATTGTGTCTAATTGTTCATTTAGGACATTACAATTGACAATAATTCCTGTAGTAGATAGCGAATAGCATGCTAGAATGCACCCTTTGCCTGGCAGTGATATCCAGGCTTTCGGCAGAATCCGCCCCCTCACTTATCGGACGGATTTCTTTCCCTCCAGCATCCACAGCTGGTCTCGGGAAGCCGATGTCAACCAGGTAACTTCTTTTTGGGAAGGCGTTCTAATGGCTAAGCGATGTGACGTATGCGGTAAAGGACCCAGAACTGGTGTCAACTACACCTTCTTGCGGTCTCACTTCAACCCGCACAACAGGCGCCGCTGGCTGCCCAACTTGCAGTCCGTGCGTGCCCGGGTCCAGAATACCGTCAAGAGAATGAAGGTCTGCACCTCCTGCCTCAAAGCCGGCAAGATTGCCCGCGCTCTCTAAGCGACCTCACTGGACGAAAAAGACTTGAATCGACCACCCGGACTGATTGGACGGGTGGTTGAGCTTGTTGTTAAGACCGGGCCAGATCCAGGAGCCGGTCTTTGCCCACCAGATAGTACTCGTTGCAAAAATGACAGCGACCTTCAGCCTGTCCGTCTTCTTCGGCCATGGAGAGGAGGTCTTTCTTGGAGAGGATCTTGAGAGCCTCGACGAAGCGCTCCTTGGAGCACTTGCAGCTGAAGGCGACCGGCTCTTCCTCGGTGAGCGTGAGGACTTCGAAACCGCTCAGGATGCGCTTGAGAATCTCTTCGAGTCCCATGCCCCGGCGCATGAGAAAAGTGAAGGTGCCGAAAGTGGTGATATTGTTCTCGATCTGGCAGATGGCTTCCTCGGTGTGGTCGGGCAGGAGCTGAATGATCAGCCCCCCGGCGGCCTCCACCCCCTGCCTGGAGAGGTGCGCTCCCACGACGACTATAGAGCCGGTCTGGTCGGAGGCGACGAGATAACGGTTGATATCCTCGCCCACCTCACCTGATACCAGCTCCACCGCCGACATATATGGACGCCCGAAGCCGTGATCGACCGTCACATGGAGGTAGCCGGTCTTGCCGATGGCTCCCCCAACATCAAAATTCCCCAGGGAGTTTAGTGGTAACTCAACCTGGGGATTGTCTACATAGCCTCTGACTGTGCCGTTCGGTGACGCGTCCACGAATACCCTACCCAGCGGACCGTTGCCCTGGAACTTCAAAGCCACCTGACCTTCACGGCACTGCATCTGGGCGAGCAGGAGACCGGCGGTCATGGCGCGGCCGAGAGCGGCGGTGGCGGTAAAGGACAGCCCGTGCTTCCCGCGGGCGCACTCTACGGCTTGCGTAGTCGTGGCGATGGCTGCGCGGATGCTTCCGTCGGCAGTCATGGCTTTCAAGATACCGTCCTTCATCCTTGCCCTCGGTAACACACGTCTATTCACTAATTTTAACAGTTGCTAAGGTTTTGACAACTA
>JAGQHH010000172.1 GCA_020431945.1 Cyanobacteria bacterium HKST-UBA02
GCTAATCTTGTCGGGGAATTGCATGGTGTTACTCCCGGTCTAGAAGGCTTCATCAAGAATAGTGGCATGCTTGACAATTGTTTTGTTTGTTAAGCTCGATTTCAGAATTCTAGAACTGGAAGTAGATAAAGGGTTGCGAGGTGTCGGGCAGGAAAATCACCATCAGGAGAATGAGCAGAGAACAGAAGGCCGCTCGCAGAGCCGGCGATGATTTCTTGAAATAGCTCGACTCGTTCAGTTTGCTTACCGGAATATTGAGGATCAGGAGCACCGCTACCATGGTGATCAGAGCCGGCACCACCAGCGGCAGATCGGGCTTGAGCATCAGGAAAGAGCCGGCTTCGATAGGCGAGTAGAAGGGTCTGAGAAGAACCATTCGTTTGACGATTCCGAAGGCCTGACCGATGTTTTCCACCCGGAAGAAAATCCAGCCTATGCAGACCACATGGAAAGTTAGTATGACGGCAAAATAATGCCAGAGCTTGGATGCGAAAAAGCCTTTCAGGGCGGTTATCTTCTCAGCCAGAAGGCTGAACTCTTTGTGAACGATCAGAGCCATGCCCTGATAAATTCCCCAGACCACGAAATTCCAGGACGCGCCGTGCCAGAGACCTCCCAGGGCCATGGTCAGGAAGAGATTGCGGTGGGTCAGCCAGCGACCGCCCCGGGAGCCGCCCAGGGGAATGAACAGGTAGTCCCTGAGCCAGGTGGACAGGCTGATATGCCAGCGGTGCCAGAAGTCGGCGACGTTGCGGGCGATATAAGGCATGTTGAAATTGATCGGGATCTTGTAACCGAAGAGCATTGCCGAGCCCCGGGCTATATCGGTGTAGCCGGAGAAGTCGAAATAGATCTGGAAAGCGAAAGCATAGGCGAAAAACCAGAGCTCGGGGGCGCCATAGGAATAAGGATCGGCAAGCCCCATCTGGACGAAGACAGCCAGATTGTCGGCGAGCAACACTTTTTTGGCCAGACCCAGCACTATAAGAGGAATGCCGTTGTCCACCATGGATAGCTTGAAGCGCTTGTCGGCATCGGCTTGCATCTGCGCTTCGAAGTCCGGATAGCGTTTTATCGGTCCGGCAATTTGAGTCGGGAAGAAGGCGGCAAACAAAGCGAAGAGGACGAAAGAGTCTATGGGTTTGCGGCCCCGGTGGATCTCGAAAAGATAATGAATGAACTCGAAAGTGAAAAACGAGATGGCCAGAGGCAGGATGATGTTCAGGCTCCAGTCGGGCTGGTTGCCGGTGAGCCAGCCGACCATGGAAGCGGTGCTCTTGCCGAAGAAATTGGCGTATTTGAAGATGCCCAGGCAGAGAAGATTGATGGCTATGCCGCTGGAAAAGATCAGCTTGCGATGGTTCTCTGCCCGATATAGCCAGCGTCCCCAGAAGAAATTGAGCACCGTCATGGAGACGATCAGGATGAGAAATGCCGGAATCCAGCACATGTAGAAGTACCAGCTAGCCGCAAGCAGCATGGGCAGCCGGAATCTATGAGGGAGCAACCAGTAGAGAAGGACTACCGTGGGCAGGAAGATCAGGTACTGGAGGCTGGAAAATAACATTGTCAGGTGATACTAACACGATCCCTCTGATCACTCGGGGCTCTATGACTTGACAAATCTTTAACCCGAACTAATGGCGGAGCTGAGCCCTTTCAGGTACTGCTGTGAGGGGATCGGGGCCACTCCTGAGAGACCTTCAAGGATTGAGACTCTCCTTTTTGATATCTTTGCAAGCTGGATCGAGGATAGAAATGGGCGCCAGTAAAAGCACCATCGAACGGGTCGAGATACCGGCTGGACAGGCTCCGCCGGAAACGTCCACTCAAAAGACCGGAGACAATTCCGCTCTGACCGGGCTGGCCTGGCTTCTGGCGTTTCTAATCGGTCTCAATTTCCTGGTCCTCAGTATCGATCCCCTCCAGGTGGTGCCCGAGGACGAGACGCCCCCGCTGCAGCTGGCCAAGACGAGCATCGCCTTCAAGATGAAAGAGCTCGCCTCTGCCGACCGGGGACCCGATATTCTTCTTCTCGGCTCTTCCCTGCCGATGTACGCTTTCTACGAATCCGAGAACGGGGGCTTTTATGATCAGTCTCTGATGAAGCGTATGCAGATCCAGGGAGTCAGCCCCCTGAGAGGCTATACCGGGGCCCACCGTTTCGAGAAAGAGCTTGCCCGGGCTACCGGTCATGAGGTCCGGGTCTTCAATTTTTCCATTCCTGCCGCCATGGTCTCGGATATGCATCTGGTGCTCAATCGCAGCCTGGAAGCCGGACACAAGCCCGCCCGGGTAGTTATCGCCGCCGGTCTGAGAGATTTCGTCGACCGGGTCAATCCGCCTCTCGGGGCTACACCGACATTTCTTGAGCTCAGTGACGCCCGCTATCTCGGTGCCAACTGGGGACTGCTTGCCGACAATGCAAAAGCCGACGATTTGAGCAATCTCGTCGAGTCTGCCCTCTTTCCCGTCTGGCGCTACCGTGGAGAACTCAAGCTGGCTGCCGATCACTATATGAGCCTGCTCTTCAAGCGCCCTACAGCTCACAAGCTCGATGTGATCAATTTCGAGAAGAAACAGGCAGAGTCTTCGAATAATCCGGCGGCAACTGAGTCGGAGAAAACTGTGCCGGAAAAAACTGTATCGGAGAAACTTTTACCGGCGGAAACTGCTCAACCCCCTGCTGCAGTGGTGCTCGATGAGCTCGATTACAGGCAACGATACAACCCGCCGGACATGAGTCAACTCCGGTCCGAATTCGCGATGCTCGAGAGTATTCTGGAGATCTGCCGGAAAAAAGGAATTGCCGTGACCCTGGTGAATATGCCGGTGAGCCGCGGCCATCGACTCCTGAGCGAGGCTTCGCTGCGCAACGAATATCTCGGTCGCCTGGAGGCGGTCAGTACCAGATACGGTGCTGACTTGATCGACTACGAATTAAGCTCTCAATTTAAAGATACGGACTTTCGCGACACTGTCCACCTGGACACAGGCGGATCCTTGAAGCTGGTGGCGGACCTGGCCGACCGGCTTTAGACTCTTATACCTTCGCCGGTCCAGCGCTCCAGATTCTGCTGGCAGACCTCGATCCAGTCCTTGAACTCGCTCTCGTATCTTTCCTGCATAATCCCGCCCAGCTCTTCGACCCGGCTCATTGCTTTTTCATAGGCCTGGCGGATACTGTCGCCGGCGGGCTCGAAATTGCTCGACTCGAGCTCTTCGGCGTCGAATTGAGCATCCCATGGATGGAAGACCAGGTTGTATTGCGGGTTCTCGTCCTCGTCTTCCAATTCGGGAAGGTCGTCTTCGTCGTCGCTGTCGCGTCCGCCGAATCCCGGTACTAGAGAACGCACCGAGGTCCAGGCCATTGTGCCGTTCTTGCCGAAGCGCACCACCACCAGTCCCGGTGGCCATTCAATGCACCAGTAGACATCGTCATTATCGAGAATATAGCTGAATCTCGCCATGGAGTGCAGGATCACTGCCGGACCCGTCATATAGTCTTCTTCGCTGAGCGGCTTCAGATTCTCGATAACTTTCTTGAAGTACTTCGCATCGGCAGCGGGGACCTCGGCAGCGTACATTGCCGATTGATCGCTTTCCGGCTCGTCGTCGTATTCATCTGCCTGTACGAAAATTATGTACTTCATATTTGCTGGTTCAATCCCCGTGGAGTCGGCAGAGTATATCACCTTAGCTGGACAGAAGCGACAGGCAGGTGAGAGCACCGTCCATCTTCTGAAACTCGGTGGTGTTAAGGGCGATGACTTTCAGTCCCTCCTTCTCGACGATGTTTCTCGTCTGCGGAAAGCCGTCGGCGATGATCACCGTGCCGTTAAGGGAGAGGCAGTTGGCAGCGTATTCTTCTGAGTCCGGGACGATGAGCTTCCTGGCTATTGCTCTAAAGGCTTCATGGTCGGCATACTCTTTTATACAGAGGATGGAATCGTCGTCGAGACCGGTGACACCGCTTTTCAAATGAAGGAAGCGCCTGACTTCTATGAGAGTGACAGCCATGCCGTGCTGTTCCAGTATCGATTGCAGTTGCCTTGCGCCTTCCTTGTTGGTGCGCTCGGTGACGCCTATGAAGAATCGCTTGCCGACTCGCAGAACATCACCCCCGTCCAGAGTGCCGGGCTCGTCGATGGTGCTTATGGCGAATCGCTCCTCCAGCTCGCTCCTGACTGCTCCGGTCTCGCCGACGCGGGCAGGGTGTCCGGGACTGGTGATTACCGCCAGGTCGTCTAGAACAATAGCGGTATCTTCGACGAAGCAGCCGTCCGGGTAAGCGGGGTCGGCTTCCAGCACGGAAAGGGATAGACCGAGAGATGCCAGGGTATCGCAATAGGCTTCGTGCTGGAGCATTGCTTTCTGAGCGTTCGCCAGCCCGAGATTGCCATGGGTGAGACCGGCGGCAAAATTGCTTCCGGGCTTGCGGACGAGAGCTGACTTGTATTCTGGAGACATGTGCTTTCGACTTGCGCTATACTCCCTGATTGTCTCAAGCTGGAGTCTCGAGGGATCGTGGGTTTCTACAAAATTTATCTGCCGACATTCACGCGGAAGGAAGTCAACCGGGCTTTCGATCTTCTGAAAAAGGAGAAGCTCGAATGCGAGGCTGATCCTCATTTCAGCGCTGAATCCGGGCTTCCCTATGACCAGAAGATGCGAGTCTCTGTCAAGGCTCCCCGGCTCAAAGGATGGAAATACCAGGACGAGACCATTGTCACCGCTCTCAATATTCTGGCTCAACCTTTTCAGATCGACCAGGCGATGAAGGCCAGCCGCGGTGGCATCGGCGCGCTTTTCGGGATGAAGAGCAAAGATCCGTATTTTGTGGAGCTGGCCAGAGTTTTGAAGCAGGAGAAGGATCTGATGATTCCGGCCCGGCTCAGGCTGTGCAATGTCGAGCTGACGGTCATCGAGCATGAGACCGAATATGGTAGCACCATCCTCGCCCCAGTTTTTGCCGCTGCACTGGCACAGGCTAACCGGGGTCTTATCTTCGAGGGAGAGTTCTTCAAAGAGAGCAATGTCGTGAGAGAATTCTGGCCCATCGACGGAGATTTCGAAGATCTGAACGAGGAAGAGAAAGACGGTCTCAAGCCGCGATTTTTCTCGGGCTGGAATTAGATCTCGCCAGTTTTTCCCGAGAATGTGGAAAATAGAAATAACACCTGTAGTCACCCCGGATCATGGTTCATCTAAGCGAAGACTCCGTAACAGACCTTCCGTCGTTCGGCTCCCGATATCGGCTCGAGTCCAAGATTGGCGCCGGCGGGATGGGCTCGGTCTTTCGCGGCTGGGATCAGGTGCTTCAAAAGCCGGTGGCCATCAAGATGCTTCTCGATGATTTCGCCGCCGAAGCGATTATAAGGTTTCACCAGGAGGCGAAAACAGCCGCCAAGCTCGGTCATCCCAATATCCTCAACGTTCTCGATTTCGGTCAGACCTCCCGGGGCGAGCTTTATCTGGTCATGGATCTTCTCGAGGGGGAGAGCCTGACGGACCTGGGCAAGCGCTGCAGCCAGGTTCCTCCCGAGATCGCCATTCCGATTTTCATCCAGATTTGTGCAGGCCTCCAGCATGCCCATTCTCACGATATCCTCCACCGGGACATCAAACCGTCCAATATCATGCTGGTCCGGGGCGACCAGGGAGAGACCCTGGTCAAGATAGTCGATTTCGGTCTGGCCAAGGTCCGCAACGAGGACCAGCAGCTCACCACCACCGGCGTTCGGGTCGGCAGCCCGTTATATATGAGCCCGGAACAGTGTCAGGGACTCGAGGTGGACGTGCGTTCGGATCTCTACTCCCTGGGTTGCTTGATGTACAAGGTCCTGTCCGGGACGACGCCTTTCCGGTCCGAGACCCTGCTCGAGACCATCAACAAGCATATCGGGGAGATTCCACCGCACTTGAGCGAGGTCATGGAGGAGGACTTTCCTGAAGCTCTAGCCGACCTGGTCATGAGGCTTCTCGAAAAGGACCCGGAGCATCGCTATCAGAGCGCTGCTGAAGTGAGCGAAGAACTGACTGCCATCAACCAGGCATACTTCGATCGACTTCGGGAGGAGGCGGCAGCCAGGAACGAGTCTATGGAAGTTCCGGTGGAGGCAGCTGCTCATCTGGGGCTGCTGAGCCTCAAATCGGGCCGAACAAGAATGCTCGGTATCGGCGCATTGCTGGGTCTGGCGGCGATTGTCGGGTCGATCTTGATCTTTCAGGCCGTCAATCGCAACGAGAGCAAAGCAGTATCCATCAAGTCTCCGCCCATGGTTGTGCCTGTCGGCAATGACTATCTGAATATGCCTGAGGACGTCGGATACTTCAACCATCGAAGTAATGAGAGCTGGTTTCAGGCTCTTGCCATATTTTCAGACAAAGACATGTCTTATCTCAAGAAGGGACGCGGATTCGAGCGAGTTAGCCTCTCGGGCAGCAAGGTGACAGGCAGGGGATTCTCATACCTGCGGGATCTTTCCTTGAAAGGCCTCGATGTATCTCATACAGCAGTAGGTGACGAAGCTCTGGAAGAGGTTGTTAAGGGAGGTACGATCGAATCGCTTTTCCTCGATTCCAGTAAGGTGACCGATGCAGGGATTGCCAGTCTCGCAGATCAGAAAAGGTTGCGAGTTCTCAGCCTGCGATCGCTCGATATATCGGATGATGCCCTGGCGGTGCTGAAGGACCTTCCAGCGCTCACCTTTCTCAATGTAACCGGCTGCAAGAGGCTGACCGGTAGGGGACTGGATCACCTGACCGACTCGAAGAGCCTTCGAGTTGTCGTGGTGACCAAGTGCCCTGGAATCTCATCGGCGGATATCAGCGCTTTCCGCAAGGCTGACTCCAGATGCGAAGTCAAGACGGTTGATGGCTCCAAGGGTGAATTGGAGTCACTGTTTTACGCGAGACAGCGCTCGCAGATCATGAATGACTTCAATTACAATCAGTCCGGTGGTGAAAAGGTTCGGGAAATTCAGTTGTATCCGCGATTTGCCGAGCTCAAGGATGATCCTGAAATGGTGGAGTTCTTCAAGCACCCGGAAAATCTCACGAATATGAAAATCATTGCTGCGGTGAAGAATCCGAAGGTCAAGTCACTTCTTGAAGATCCGGTTTTTCAAAAGCAAATGAAAAAGCCCGAGACCATGCAATGGATCATGCGAAAGAAGAAAGACGGTACAAACTGGTGGGAAGAAGACGAGACCAAATTCGATACCACCATTCTTCTCGGTCCCGAGGGTCTTTAAGCTAATTCATCGGGATCTGCCACTCGGTGACTTTCTGTCTCAGTCTCTTGGGATTCGACTTCAACAGATCGTAGGAAGAAGGCTCGTAGTACCATTCGGTGTCCACAAAGCCGCGCTCTTCCAGGTGGGGGTGCTTGTCTGTCAGGATTATCCGTAGCCTGGGGTTTTCCTCCTCGAGACTGATTTGCGAGAGAGCCCGCTCTGTGATGGCAGGGCAATCAGTCACGTCCAGATACCAGAGACGGCGCAGGAAGGCCAGTTTTTCAATGGTCTTGTCCGTAAATCGATTACCCGAGAGATCGAGCATGGTCAGGTTGGGGCTCAATACGTCCGGTATTGCTCTGTCATCCAGGTCGAGGTTTTTCAATCCGATGAAGATCATATCGTTGTTATCGAACAGCTCTCGGACTGAGGGCTCGCTGATTCCGGTGTTATTGATGCTCAGAGATCGCAGATGCTTCTGCGCCTTGATGAAGCCCATGCTCCGGTCGGTTATTTTGCGACTGTTCGGAAGATAGAGGAGCTCCAGGTCTTTCAGGTTGGTCAGTCTGGCGATGCCGTCATCGGTGACCTGGGTGTTCTCGAGATCGAGAACCACGAGCCTGGGCATCCGGTTGATATAGACCATTCCTCTATCGTTGACGAAGGGGCAGCTTCCCAGAATCAGTGATCGCAGACCATTCATGCCGGAAATGGTTTCGAGAGCCTTTTCGCCGATTTCGGTAGCTCGCAGATCGAGGATCTCCAGGTCGTGATTCTTTATGATCTCCAGGAAGTCCTCATCGAATCTGGTGCCCTTCAGACGCAGTCTCTTGATCTTCGGATAATCATTGATTCGCTGGAAGTCTTCCCTGTCCAGATTCCCTTCGAAGACAAGCCACTGCTGGTCGTTCAGCTCTCGCATTTTCGGCCAGTAGGTGGAGCGAGAGACACCGCTTTCCCCGCTTTTCTCCTGGGCGAACATCCACCAGGTGAATGCCGCAAGGGAGGCAAGCACCACCAGCACTACCGTGAGCACCATTAGCTCTCCTGTGGGTTTCTGCTCCACGGGCTCTTCTTCGAGTTTCAGAATGAGGGTCTTGTTGACGGCGATCAGGTCTTCGAGTCCGTCCAGAGCCTCGTTCAGCTCAGCCATGCTCTGGAATCGGCTGCCGGGATCTTTGTTCAGGCAGCGAGCTACCAGATCCTCGAGCTCCTCGGGGTAGTCGATCTCGCTATTGGCCTCGCAGAGCTCCGGAGCCTCTTCTTTCACCTGTTTTGTGGCGATCTCGAGGAATGTCTTGCCGAGAAAAGGATACCGCCCGGTCATGCAGAAGAACATCAGACATCCCATGGAATAGATGTCGCTGCGAGCGTCTGTCTCGTCGCCGGTGGCTTGCTCGGGGCTGATTACCGAAGCGGTGCCGACGATAAAGCCTGACTTGGTGATGGTCTTGCGCTCGAAGGTCGAGATCTTTGCGACACCGAAGTCCACTACTTTTACTTCCGGACGTCTGGTGTTGATGCCTTTCACCAGGATATTGTTGGGTGTCAGGTCACGGTGCAGAATCCCGTGCTGGTGAGCATATTCCATGGCATCGCAGATCTGGCGAAAGACTTTGACTGCTCTCTTTAGATTGAGGGGACCGGTTTCGTTGACGATACTGAAGAGCGAGCTTCCCTCGACATACTCCATGACCATCACGGGCTCGTTCTCGTGGAGCATGAAGTCGTAGATGTTCACCACATTGGGGTGGATGAGCTGGCAGATCGTCTGGGCCTCCCGGTGGAGGCGGATCATATGCTGGTCCGAGACATTGTCCGGATGGAGGACTTTGATGGCGAGGTCGCGTTTGAGCTTGATATCGAAGGCTTTATAGACAGTGCCCATGCCGCCGGTTCCGATCTCGGCGCCGATCTCATACCGGTCGGCCAGCGCCTCTCTGACGCTCACCGAGCTATTCGTGCTCATCTCTGGATTGTCTGTCATGTGCTGCCGGGGAAGGACAGCCCGCCTTATCGTCTATTTTCCCAGAATCCTGATGACTTTCACGGTTTTGAGCAAACCCACGGGATCTTCCTCGAAAGCCTTGATCTCCCTGCCATTGCTGTCATAGATTCGGGAAAGAGCCTCGAAAAAGACCGCATCCATGGGCAGGATATCCAGGCTGCCGCTCTGGCTGATCACATCCTCCAGGTAGTATCTGGGGATCATCGAATAGGGACCGTGATGGAGGAAGTCGTCGGTGAACGTGAATACCACCGGCGGCTGGCTGATCAGATAATCGCGAAAGGGCGTATCGGGCTCGATAGAGCCCTCTTTCAAAGCCGCCATCCAGTGCGCGGCTCGCCGGAAAACTTTGGGAAAGAGCACCGGACCGAGGTCCCTCGCCTGGTCGAAAATCCTGTCTGAGTAACGGAAGCGGAGCTTCAAATCCGTCCGTCTCACCCGGTTGATCAAATACTCCCATAGCCCCCGTCCGGCTTTGAGGGCTCGCCGGGCGAGCTCACGCAGATAAGCGATCTCCTCCGGTTGCATGGAGGCATAGAACGTAGGAACAGCATGACCTTTCTCCACCAGCCAGGCGTTGACATGGAATTCGGCGCCGGTTCCCGGATTGATGAAGACGTCTCCGATCAGCCTCCCATACGCGTCGAAGAGGTCGGCGGGACTGTCCACATAAGACCAGACCTGGCAGGGGAGGACCTGGTCCGCACCGCCCAGGGCCTTCAAAAGCTTGACGGTGGCGGTCTTGCCGAAATACTGCCGGTAGTGCTCGGTGGGCAGCCCTTCCATCTCCACCGGTAGATGCAGTTCCGGGGCATCTACGCCCTGGAGGCGGATATCGACGATTCTTTTTTTCGAGATCAGGGGCTTCATCCTGTCGTCTTCCACCAGGCAGTAAGCTCCCTCGAAGACTTCGGTGGCAGCAAGCTCCCTGGCGTCGAAAGTACCGTAGTAGAAACCACCCCGGGAGATATCGAGCTTGATCGTGTCGGCATCGCTGGTCCCCCGGGGCCAGAATTGCGAGGTGTCCACTGTGCCTTCGACGGCGACGATATATCTCAATGTCTGACCTCTCCGCTAGGGAAGATCTTCTGCCGCGCTTCCCATGCTCGATGCCTTCTCATGGTCGGCACGGGCTTCTTTCTTTCGTCCGAGTTTGTCGAGAATCGTGCCCCGGAGCTCGTAATACCTGGCCCGGGTCTTATCGAGCTCGATGGATTTTTCGGCGTCTTCCAGGGCTCTGTCGAGCTTTTTGCTCTTCAGATAACAGCAGCCGCGCTCATAGTAGTACTTGGATTCGGAGGGCGAAAGGCTGATTGCTTTGCTGAGCGCTTCAACTGCCCCGTTGGTCTCATCCATATCGATCCTCGCCTGACCGAGGTGATAGTAATTGTCCGGATCCTCGGGCTTCAGGCTGACTGCCCTGGCGAAGTCGGAAGCCGCCCGGTCCGGAAGATCGAGCTCGAGAAAAACCAGACCGCGGTCGTGAAAAGCCCGGGCTGTCGGATCAGTCTCGATTTTTTCGTTGTGTTTTTTGAGAACGCTCTCGCGTTTCTCGCCGGCTCGCTCTTTCTGTCCGGCATCTTCATAAGCCCGGGCCAGGGCGATGCTGACACTTTCTCTCAGGGCCGGCAGTGTATAGGTCTCAGCCAGCTCCAGATCCGCCACCGCCTGCTCGTATTTGAGAAGGGCTGTCTGAGCACGGCTCCGGTCCTGATAGAGAAAGCCCAGGGTAGCCGTCTGGGAATGGTCGATCTTGTCTCCTACCAGGCTGACGCCCTTCTCTTTGAAATAGTCGATGTAATTGTCTATTGCTTTTGTGTAGTCGGAGAGAGCTTTCTCGAAGTCCCGGCTCTTCATATAGAGATCAGCCCGGGCCCCGAAAGGAGAGAGAAAATTTCCTTCCTCTTCGTCTATAGAGCGGGAAAACTGCTCGAGAGCTTCGTCGTCCAGACCCTGACGCATGAGGACTTTGCCCAGGCGCAGACGGAACATGGCTCTATATGTGTCTCCGGCAGCCAGACCGGACTGATAGTCGTCCACTGCTTTGTCGAGCTCCCCCATCTCTTCGTAGCATTGCCCGCGCTTGAGAAGAAAGGGCTCTTTCACCGCGAGATTCTTGAGCTCGAGGATCTGGGTGTAGGCTTTGATTGCTTCCGGAAAACGGCGTTTGAGGAAGAATTCGTCGGCGGTCTTATTGAGCTTTTCGGCTTGCTCGAAGAGCGAGCGCTGGATATTGAGCTGCTCGAGAAGACGTTTCTTCAACTCCTCGAGCTGAATCTGTGTAATCGGCCGGCGGGAGAATTCCCGCATGAGCTGGTCGTGGACTTCCTGTAAATCGTAGATAGCGAACTCCGAGCTTCTGATCAGTCCGTCATTCTCTTCCGTAACGGCGCCGCCGCTGTCACCGAAAGCAGTGCCGCAATTGCTTGCTATAAGTCCGGCTGTCAGGGTCGCTGCTGCCAACCATATCCGGTGCCTTTTCTTTTTCTTGCAGACGGCCAGCTCGAGATCTCCAGGTTCCCACTATCTCTATGCTACTGCCACACCACCGGCAAAACAAGCGCATGTCAAGTTGTGGTGTGCAGGCAGGCAGGGTAATAATAGAGCTATAGCAGCAGAGGGAAAGGTGTTGGCGCGGACCGGATTGATCACTGCAGGCATATTGTTTCTATTAGGGTCGATCTACTTCTTCATCACCCAACCGAGCCTGACGCAGAAAGCTACAAGAGCCAGCCAGGCAGAGCTCGACGCTGCGCTTGCCAGGGACAGGCAGGAGAAGCGCGAGCGCGACGGGATTCCACTTCAGCCACGCACTCTCCTTTATTATCAGGAGCCGGGCAAGAATGAGTCTTATCAGGTTTTTTTCGCATCGCGCACGCGCCGACAGATTGCCAGGGGAGAGCAATTGAGAGCGAGCGACATCGAGCCTGTCGGACTCAATAACAACTGGGTGCCTTTCGGTGTTATGAGCGGTTCTTCGGGAGTGGTCGGAAGCGTTGCCGCCATGGACATTCCACAGAATGTGATCTTGAAAGCGGACAATCTCCAACATTGGGCTCCCGGAGCCTGTATCCAGGGCCACGACCACAGGGTTGTACCTCTGAGCCTATACCAGCAAGAGCACGGCTGGCATTACGGTCCCTGAGCCTGGATACCCAGTGCCTGGCTTATCTTTTCTATTCTCTCGGTGAAAAAGAGCCCGAGGAGCTGGGTCTGTTTGGGAAATGTGATCATCAGCGCCCCGGCGATCAAGATCATTGTCAGGGCAAGACGAAGACCGATGGCAGGGAACCTTACCTTGTCGTCTCTGGCGGGGAGGAAGTACCAGAGCAAGCATGAGACAGTGCTTATGCAGGCCAGGATCTGCCCGCCGGCAGCCAGAAAAAGCACGACTTCTCCCCAGGTGGCCACGTTGTACCAGCCGAAGGCCGCAAAGATCAGAAACGGCAGGATAGAGGTCCCGATAAGGGCGATGGATAACTGCATGAGAGCGAGCCACCACTGTCGGGGAGCGCCGAGACCGTGCCTGATCTTCTGGAGGTTCTGCCAGGCTGACATATAGAAGGCGTACATACCAGCCAGGCAGACAGTTATGATCACGCCCAGGGCGATGAGCACCGTATTGAACGAGCCGTGTCCCCAGCTCACGGCGCCGATGACGAGATAGAAGACGATCAGGAAGGCCAGAGCGACGACACCGACTACCTGGAGCCTGGTCAGCGCCGGCTTGGCTTTCCTGGCGACATGATATCTCGCCACCGGGCGGCCTGTTCTGAGGGCATCGAGGTCGCGCCTGAGGTCTTCGATGCTCTGGAATCGCCCTGCCTGCTCCTTCTCCAGGCAGTGCAGGACCACGGTCTCCAGAGTCTTCATCTGTCTGGTTGCTTTGATCTCCCGGGGGAAATGATCTACTTCTTCGTTGATATGCTTGACCACGAGCTGGATGGGATTGCTTCCGGCAAAAGGCGGCGCTCCGGTGAGGACCTCATACATGGTGCAGCCGAAAGAGTAGATATCGGATCTCTGATCGAGCATGAAGCCCAGACATTGCTCCGGGCTCATATAATGCGGGCTGCCGAAGACCTCGCCGG
>JAGQHH010000173.1 GCA_020431945.1 Cyanobacteria bacterium HKST-UBA02
TAACAGCAATATCTGGGTATCCAGCGACGGCGCCAGAGTCAGCGATCTGACTCTGAAAGCAGACGGCCGGCTGGAGTACACAAATGCCGGTGGCAACAGAGTAATAGAAGATCTCGATCGCACCACCACCGAATACGATGCTCAAGACAGACCCCTGAACAAACAATTCGCCAGCGGCGCCAGACGCGACTTCACCTATGATGCCACCGGTCTCGAGTCCTTCCGGGACTATGCCCCGCGCGACGATGCTGCCGGCGACTACAAGACGGAATGGGTCCGGGACGGCAACGGCAGGGACTTCGTCTCCGCCAGGGACAACGGCAAGCAGTATAAGAGACGCGATGTCACCGTCGATGCAAGGGGTGACATAGACTATCTGGGCAGCGACAACAAACGACACCTCTCGAAAGCCGACGATCTAGACCGTATAGCCTCGGGCGAGTTTATCATGACCGCCGAGTCCATCACCGAAGCCCGGGATCGCCTCACCACAACAGCCACACAAGCGGGCATCGACATGAAACGTTTCGGTGGCTGGATGAAAGAATTCGAGGAGCGCTCGGTGAAAGAAAAGCTCGATCCGGAACAAGTGGTGAAAACCATGGACAACCTCAGCGACATACTCCAGACGAACAAGAGCCCTCACTTTGACGAGCAGCAGCGCAAGACCATCGTCGAGACCGCCATGCACAACATCGCACGACCTCTGGAGATCGACCAGGGCAGCCACCCCACCTGCAATGTCACCTCCACCGAGGTGTATGCCGCCGTCAAGCACCCCGACCAGTATGCCCGTCTCCTCAAAGAAGTGACTGCTACAGGAAGCTGGACCGGAACCGACGGCAAGACCGCCACACCACCGGCGGCGGCACTGAAGCCAGGCAAGGACGAAAGCTCATACGACCTCGACACGCCCGACTCCGGCAAGCGCAATCTCGCCAGCCAGGTGGTGCAGATGACCCTGATCAATGCCATGTATGAGACCGGAAAGATGAACGACACCGACGCCCAGGGCAATATCAAAGTGGACCGCTCGGACATCCGCTATATCCTGGGACCGAATCGAACCCAGACCATGGTTCAGAACGGACAACGCATAACCATCGACCAGGGCGAAGACCAGCTAGTCGAAAACGGCGCTCAGGTTAAAGGAAAGAACGGTCAGCCGGTGGACGGACCAGAGATGATTCAGGACAAGGTCATCGAGTCTTGCAAGATGTTCTTCGGCGAGGTCCCTCCCCATATAGAAAACTCCGGCTACTCCGACCATACCGGGCGGCGCGAGTATTTCAACGACCTGCCCGACAAGCAAAGGCTCCTGGATATGAAAGCCAAAGGCGAGCTGCCGATCCTGACCCCCACCATGGGCGGTATGCATGCCCAGACCATCCACGATGTCTGGGAAGATCCAAAAACAGGTCAGCTCTGGGTCTTGCTCGACAATCAGCACGGTGAGCCGGAGGTGAAAGGCAGCGAGCGTCGCAGCGGCGAGGGAGACGGAGACGGCTGGATCACCCTCGAGACCCTGCACAAGACCCTGAAGATGCCCGGTCAGGGCTCAGGCTATGGACAGCCGGTGATGCCTCAGATCAAAAAATACGACCACCCCAGCAAGCACTGAGCTCGAGCACAATCACTCCACACGTTTGAGCTCGCCGAATGACTCGGTTATGAGCGAAACCGGCTTGCCCTCGCTTGAGAGCACGAAAGTGGCTTCCTCCGGCAGCGAAATCCGCTCGCCGGGCCAGCTCAGCAAGAAGACATCATGACCGAGCGGTGCAAGCGGTCCCTTCACCTTAGCCGGGCCGGCCTGCCACCACAAATGGTTCTGGTCATCGGCCAGGACCTCGACCACTCCGTAGAGGTCGTTGCTATATTTGCCTGCATAGTCGCCGACCGGCACCGATGTCGGTGCTTTCGGCTTTGCCGGGGCCTCGCGCCGGGTGAAAGCCTTCACCACATGATCGTTGGCTTCGCTAATGCCCTTCTGCAGATCGCGTCCGGACGGAGCCACCATTTCTTCGAGCAGATAAGCTCTTATAGCCTCAGGCACCACAGTGAGGTTCTGATTGGCCAGCACCACGATCCCGATCTTCTTATCGGGTACCAGAACTACGATGGATCTCATACCTGTTCTGGCACCACCCTTTTCTATGATCTTGTGGCCTTTGTAATAATAGATCCCCCAGCCGAGACCGTAGCTGAAACCACTGTCCCTGTCGATGGGCGCCATCTCGGCGAAAGTCGGGGTCTCGACCATAGACGGGGTGAGCATCGCCTCCACGGTCTCGGGGGACAACACCTGCTTGCCGTCGAACCTGCCGAAGTCCAGCCACATCCGCACCCAGTTGGCCATATCCCTGGCGGTGGAAGTGATGGCTCCCGCCGGCGCCATGGGGTCGTGGTCGTCCCAGGGGACCACGACCGAGCTCCCATCCGGGAGGAGTTTGTGAGCATCGGCGACATTGTCCCGACCTTCCCGGTCGTGATGGGAAAGTCCCGAATCGGTCATCTTCAGGGGAGCGAAGATGTTTTTGCGCATCAGATCCTCGTAGTCTGTTTTAGCCACACGCGCAGCCAGCATTCCGGCAGCGAAAAAGCCCGGATTTGAATAGCCGGCCTTATCCCGGAAGCTGCAGTGGGGCTCGATATATTTCATCCGCCTGAGAATCTCCGCCCGGCTGAATCCGAGAGCCTCGAGGTTGTTTCCTCCAAAGGGCGGCAGACCGCTGCGGTGCGCCAGGAGATCCCGGGGAGTGCACATCCTAGTGGGATAGGGGTCTTTCAGAGCGAACTCGGGCAACCGGTCCACCACATGGTCGTCCCAGCCGACGAGCTTTTGATCTACAAGAGTGCCCACCAGGGCGGCGGTGAAAGGCTTGGTGTTCGAGGCGATCATGAAGAGGGTGTCGGCGTTCACCGGGGCGCTCTTGCCGTAGGTTCGAGTCCCGAAACCCCCGATCAGGGAGTCTTCATGGTCGATTACAGCGATAGCCACACCAGGTACTTTGTAGCGTTCCATACAATCATGAACGAATGCGTCGATTTTCTCCGGGATCCGGGCGCCGGCTGGGGCGCAAGGACCTGCGAGGCTCGCCAGAAGAAGGGCCCCTGAGAGTAGCCACCTGTGCAGGTATCCGGCGCTGGTACGGGTTGAAACCATGTCTGATCTCCACGAAAGAGGAATATCCTGGGCTCCAGACCTGATCGAGTCTGAAAAAGCCCTCTGAGACGAAAAAAGACCTTACAGCCAATGACATGAAATTGCCAACTACGTGTTTTTCCCAGGGACGTCACGTTCCCGTCACACAGGAAAGCGAGCATTGAATTGTTCCCACCCGCTGGCGCTTTCGCCGCTCACACCCGTTCAAAGGCAGGTACACCATGGCTGATGTTTCTTTCGAATCCCAACCCCAGACCCCCCAGGTCGAATTCCGTGGCACATTCCCCCTCGAGCGCATTCCTCAGACTCCCGACACCCGCGAAGGACAACTCCTGATTCCTTCCAGCGAAACCTCCGGCAAAGGCGTCCTCAAGGACGGAGCCCTCAATATTCCCGAAATCAATACCCCCGGATGGAAAGAAGCCGACAATCTCAGTGACTCCGAAAAGTCCATCCTCGGCGCAGCCGCCGGCTCCCTTGGCGAAACACTATGGAATTTCGGACCCGGCGCGCAGCACACCGAGAACGGCAAGTTCGGCGGCGCCACGACAATAGGCAACATCATGGACCAGGCTGGATTTCCCGGCATCGACAACCCCAGCGTGGTGGGAGCGCTCGGTCAGCTCCACGACAAATTCGGCTTCGAAAGCAAACCCCTGAGTGAAGGCAAACCCGGAGACATCGTTGCCGACACCGTCCGGCATCGCATCGGCATCATCGGTGAAAACAACACGATGTATCACATGGGTCTGGACGGCAAATTGAAACAACTCCCTCTCATGAACACCCCGGACGCCAGAGCCTGGGCGCAGAAATAAGCTTACCTCCTCCTATGCAAAAGAAGTCGGCTCCATCAGGGGTCGACTCTTTCGCATTTAGTAGGCCCTGTAAGAATTGAGAAATTAAAAAGCAAAGACTTCGTAGTCTCTTGGATCAAACCACCATCCGCGCAGCGGACCGCTGCTAGAATGAAATCAGCAGGCGCGGTTCTACTATTCGGAAATTGATCATGGAGCACGAGATGCGAAACAAGATAATCCTTTTCGCTCTGGGAGTCCTTCTCCCTATAGCTGTACTCTTAATCGAAGCATTCACCGGTGTTTGCAAGCAATCATTCTTCAGCCCAATCCCCACCCCGCTCCACAGCGCCCTGGTAGCCACGGTCCCCCTGGGAAATCTCTTTTTGCTGCTTCGAACAGGAAACGCTTCATACCGACCAGCGCCCTTCGACCTCCTGGTGGCAGCGATCGTGCTGGCCATCTCCTCGGTCTATTCATTTCTCTTCTTGCCCCTGATGCCGATTGCCGGCATGGGTATGATCATGAGTATAGTTAGCGTATTTAATCCGGACATGCTCGTGGGATTGCTGGGACTGTGTCCCCTGGTTCCCGCCACCAGTCTCGCAGTCGCAGGGATTCTAACCAGGCGTATCCTGCGAGCCCGAGCACAAATGAAAAGCGCGAGCTGGTTCGATGCGCTCTGCTCGAACGGCGGACTCTGCACGCTCTACTGCTTCCTGCTCGGAATAATCTGGTCCGTAGCACCCTGCAACGCTTCATACAGGCTCTTCTAGCCGTTTCTGTCATCAAGCCGTTTCTCTTCTAGCGACTTTCTCGCCCTTCCACATTACCGAGTCGATGGCAAAATGAAGTAGATTCACCGACCAGAAAACCGCATTGAAAGCTGTAATGAGATTGAAGCCGAAATGCGAAAGCGTGGTGGGGATCCCTATATAAATAGCGACTCCGATAGCCATAGCCCAGAGCCAGAAGCTGGTGTTCTCGTCCCTGCCGAGCTCTGAGAGAACCGATCTGCTCGCCCTGTCCTGATCCCTTTGTCCGCCGGATAACCCGGTGGAAGCAAGCACGACAAGATACTGGCTGCCGTGAAAAAATGCCGGGACATAGAGCCAGAACACCTGGAGGATCTCTATGGCGAATGAATAGATAAGCACAGAAGTGCCAAACAGGAGCCAGCAAGGAAAGGGCAGGCGGTCCTGAGATTTCACACGAATATTCTGCAGGACTACAAGAAGCAGAGCAGCAATCAAAACAGCCTGGGTGGTGGCAACCACACCTTCCGAAACAGTCAGGAAAGGCGTGCTGAATATCGATCCTACTGAGAGAAACTTGGGATTTCCCAGCTGTTGAGCCATACCATGCAGGGTGAGGGCAGAGAAAAAGAGCTTGAGACCAAGCTTGCGCTGGGGGGAGAGAGTCGAGCCTTGTTTACGGCAGTAGAGCAGGACTATGCCATAGGTCTGCCAGGCAAGATGATGGGTGATGAGAAGCAAGTAGGCTCTCAAGCCGAGGGCGAGAATAGCAGTGTTGAAGAGACTGGCGATGCCCAGACAGGCAAGCGCCGCCGGTATCAAATATGACACTGCCCGATTCCGCTGGCGCAGTTTGTCAGTGCCGTAAAAGCGAAAGAGCGAAGCCGCGACATGGGCGTCGCTGAGGCAGATGACTCCGATCAGCGCGGCCACCGAGCCGGCGAAGACACCGGGTCCGTCCATGGCATAGCGAAGCTGCCAGCCGAAGGCATAGTGACAGGCAACCAGGAGCCACAGGGCACCACCACAGCAGAAGAGAAGATCGACTGCCGGACTGACGAACCATCTGCCACTGCTCATAGCGTCGACCGGGACGAGGCTATGCTTGCCGGATCGGTGAGGGGAAGATAAGGATTGAGACAGCCTGTCTGATAGCCGGCGGCGAAAGACCCGAGCCAGCCAAAGCCGGTTGCCATGGCGAGCAAAACCAGAGACAGTAGCCCCCGGACCGAATGATAGACGATCTGCCTGCCGGTGATATCCGTGCGAGAAAGAGCCTTGAAGTTGCTGACACTGTAACAGAGGACTCCAAGCCAGACCCACAGGTACACCGGAAGAACAAACGAGTCCAGATAGTTCGTATAGCCGAAGGTTGTCCATGCCAGGGCAAAAGTAAGAGTGGCAATCACACCGTTGAGAACGAAAAGCCCGAAACGATTGACTGAGTCCTTCGCCTTGAAGACCCTGGTCATCAGATAAATATACAGTGCGAACCAGCAAGCGAAGGCTAAGCAGGCCAGGAAAACAGGCATGGTAAGAGACCTCTCTGACCGGGAGGAATACAGCAGGAAATCGAAGAAGATGGATGTGGATGATATCCTGCAATCTTAGGCAGACACCCGATGGAAATCCACAGGGTTTTGGATAGATATTGCCGGAGGCTAGGTCTCGACAGAAGGCGCGTATTCTTCTTCGCGCATACCGAAAGTCCAGGCTACCGCCTCCCGGGCTGTTCGGGCCCGAGGATGCACCTGAAGGAAATAGGTCTTGAATGTGCCATCAGGTTCGGGGGTGCTATTCATGACCTTGAGGGTAGCCACCGGCTCGTCCCTGGCAATCGTCGTCCGGTAGAGCACGCCGAAATCGGGATGGTCATCTACCAACTCCGCCTGACTGTCCCGGACGAAACGCTCCATGCCGTAAAACTCGATCATGACCCGGCGAATCTCGGCATTGTACTCGGAGAGGATGTCCCCCACGGTGATCTCTTCTTTGTGCGTGACAATGCGAGGCTCGTCTACAGTCATACCGCTCAATGAGTAACATCCCCAGCCATCACCATATTCGATGCTCATACCGTCGGTATTATGAAGTCGTCCCCGGTCGTCCCGCCGGATCACTGAAGGTCGCTCGACGGCAATGACTACATCATCGAAGGGGATGAATCCGCCGCAGCTCGCGATGACCTGGGGCAGACCGTCGGGCTTATAAGAATACTTGCCGAGCTCGCAAAGAAGATCCCGCACACCGGATGTATAGATCCTCCTTCGATCAAATAACCAATCGACCGAACGCTTGATCGCCCTCTCGGTCACTAGACGGTCGGGATTGACGAGCCCGCCGACCGCTGCCCCGATGTCCGTACCGGAGAGTTCAGACAGCAGTGACTGGCAGACTTCGTCGAATTCGCCGGGCATCGAAGCTTCGGCACGACTGGTGATAACGTCCCAGATATCACGGGACCGGCGCCGCCCTTTCGCGAAACTGAAATTGCAACACCAGACGAGGACACGAGTATATTCCTCCTGCGGGATCCAGCTTCTCTGCGCGAACTCCCAGAGCACGTTGAACTGAGAGTGAAGCTCCGGGAAAGCAGCGATCTCGTCCCCCTGAGTTTCTATGTATTTCGCAACTTGCGAGATTGCTTTCCAGTCGGTCTCCCGATCGGACATTCCATACATTCGCGCCACCAGCGCCGCCGCCACGGCAGCCAGCCTGGGATTGGCGACCCATATGACCGGTGGCAATTCGACACCCGCGGACCAATAGAGAACCCGAAGTCCTCGGGTGGTCATGTCACGATCAGCAGGAGCGGTGGAGTCGATCAGCAGCCGGCTGCGCTCCGCCCGGGCGGCAGAGAACTCCACGAGCTGCCGGTCAGTAAGATGGTCTGCATCCGACATCACAAGCACTTCGTTGACTAAAAACTGGACTCTTTTCCAACTTAGCCCATATCACTTTAACGCGCTCGCAAACTAGCAGGAATTGTAATGTTCCCTTATCATGAAATCAGATGCCGAAAATGCAATTCGACGGTGTTGAGCCTCAATGATCAGACTCTCTAGACCGATGATTTTCATATTGCCGACCCTTACGATTTCCTTGGTCTGGTCGGTCCTGAAGCGCCCCGAGTCCTGTGACGCTCGAACCCTGGTGCCATACATAGTTATTGCTGCAATAACCCTGGTGGCATGCTCGGTCTCGCTCCAGCAATGCTACGACAAAAACCCGAAAGAGCTTAAATGGAAGGCTCGCGTCAAGCATTACCTGACATACTACCTGCCCTTCGTTCTGATAGCCAGGTTCATCATCGCTCCTGAGGACGGCATTCCTCCTGAACTCTTTCTTCTTATCTGGCCCGTATTCGAGGAAACCCATATCTTAGTACAGAGAGCCTGGGGACGCGATACATCAAATCCTGTTTCCGCAGGCATTCAACAAGCATGGGGATGCGCTGCCCTTATTGTCAGCCTGGCTCTCTTGCATGGCTGAGTCAGTGCATCATCAGAGACCTGTTAGCAGTGACACATTTCGAATTGATGAATTTAAGCCAAATTCCTGCCCCTTCCAATTCGTTGTAGGACCACTCCTCGTCGCAAGACCCATCTCTGCTCTTACGATGAAAATCAGGCTCACCGAATTCGGCCAAGATCTCGTCTTCATTCTTGCCCAGGGCGACAGCCAACCGTGAATCAGATTTCCATGACTCATATGCGACAATTTGAAAAGAATTCAGCTCAATGACTGACGTACAAAGGTCACTCGAATAGCAAAGTGCGATCACATGACCCCAACCCCCGGGTCCGACCATATAGAGCGAGACTCTCTCCGATTCATTCGCAGACTTCGGCCATTCCTTGATCGGCACCGAGCTCTCGATGAGTCGCGGCTCTCCTAACACTTTCCGAATCTCGGACGATGTGCGACCGGGAGCAAATGTCTTGATCGCCTCGACAATTTGACGGTCTTTTGGTAAAAGGTCCGATAGCTTTCTCGAATCACTCAAACCAACGGGAAAGATTCGACCTTTGCCTGCAAATTCGATGAGCTGATCAAGGCTCTTTGTCAATTCAGTTGACTCAGGCTCATTAGCCTTACTCTGCGGCCAACCGAAGTTAATCCCGAAGCCGAAGCCCAGAATGGTGAATGTAATGACTAGAACAAGACGAAGCTGCATATCCAATCTTGTAGGCCATTTGCCATTCAATGGCAATGGTGATGGTACGGCGGCTAGCCGAGATCCTGAAGTTCGATTATCATAAGATAAGACCTGACAGACCGTAGAACAATGCCAGATTACCCGACTCTTCTGAAATCGTTTCATAGGGCCGTCAGCCTTCAGGTGCTAGTCTTTTACGCACTTCTTGTCGGATTCGCTCTGCACGAGATCTTTTTCAGACCGGAGCCTGCCCCGAACTGGCGCGTCACGGTCTCGCATATCCTGATAACATTAGTCGTTTTTGAAGGATACTGGCAGCTACTCAATCGAGAGGGGCGACCACAAGACGGGGGACTGACTGTACACAGGCGGCTTATGCACTGGGCTGCTTTTCTTGTACCAGGCGCGCTGGCTATCCACTTCCTCCTCGCGCCCGAGCAAGAACCACGAATCATCCTGTCACTCCTTTCCTTTGCTTACCTTTTTGACTGCATGGATAAGAGTCTGAGAGATATTGGGAATCTTAGAAGCCATGACTTGAACACTTCAGCGCTCATCAAGACTCTCCGCCCTTCCGCCCCTGCAGTGATTACTCTATTGGCCCTTGCATACTGGTGGGCCTCGAGATGATTGAGCTTAGCGGATCGATGATTCTCGTCTCGACAACACTTACGCTAGTAACGGCATGGACAATGTATCTCGAAGCAGATGCTCCAGACGTTCCGCGATTGACAGGCTATATCATACTTACCATGATCGTGATGATCGCCTGCTCCGTCTATCTCAGGAGAAGCTTCGAAAGAGATCCAGAGAAACTCGATCTCGAAGCAAGATCGCGGCATTACCTTCTGTTCTATATTCCATACTTCCTGATTGCCCGATTGACGCTTTCGCCACCGGAAGCCGCTCCTCCGGAGTTTCTCATCTTCTACTGGCTCCTTATGGAGGAGGCCTACTTCTTCGCCCAAAAGAATTTAGACGCAGAGGCTCCTCTACTTCCTTTCATCGATCTCGTGTGGGGACCGACTGCAATTATTGTTACTCTAGGCATCATTCAGTCCGGTCCGTTTTATGGCCTGATATTTTCGCTAGCCACGCTATTCATAATCCTCGGACTGATGATTCTTTTACCTACTCGACCACAATAACCGAATTGCCACCACCGGATGCGCGTTGCATCTCTCTCCATCGCCTCGAGAGCAATCGCAGGACTACTGATTAAGGCTCGGTCTTCAGAATTCCAGAGGAACCGTTGTTAAAGTATCCACCGGCAGTACTCTTCATCTCTTTCGTGCTGACCTGGCGCGGCTCTTTCAGGTCTTTCAACCTTCGGCTCTTGCGCTTCTCCGTTTTTCGCTTACGTGTCATTGTCTCGTCCTCGTGAGGAAGCCAGAACACTACTCGATCACAATAACCGAATTGCCACCACCGGCCATGCACTCTTTCAACCCTTCGATGGCGATTGCCACCAGGGAGTCCACCTGCTGATTGCGACCGGTGAGGTGCGTTCCTGCGACACTGACGCTCAGCGGAATCTGCGCCTGATCGAAGACGGCGACCTCTTCCTCCATTTTGGTGCGGATTCTCTCGGCGGCGATCTCGGCTCCGCGTATTGGTGTCTCGGGCAGTATCACGCCGAAGGTATCGTCACGGCATCGTCCGGCGATGTCGACATCGCGCACGCAGGACAGAAGAACCCGCCCCGCCGATAGTACCACTTGATTCTCGGCGGACAGCCCATGACGGCGCGCGACTTTCTGCAAGTCATCGATACAAACCAGAAGGAGACAGAGCTCGCGCTCGTAGCGTTTGGCCCGGCGGCACTCATAATTCAGGCGTTTGTAGAAAGTCCAGAAATTGTAGGAGGTCAGATCGAGGAGCGCCCGGCGTTCGATCTCTTCGTCGGAGAGATTGGGATCCTCGATGGAACGATCGGCGAAGAGCTTGGACTGGTCTTTGGGAAGATCGAACTCCGGGACATCATCCATGTTCCAGGGGAACTGCTCGTTCTTGGCGCGCAGATCGGCCAGGCGTCGCTGAAAGAGCGCCTCTCTCGAATATTTCTCGTCACCTGATCCGCTCACTGCCGGTTCCCAAACCTCATCTAATAGGTTCTACCCGCTTTCAGGACAAATCACTTGCTGGACTTGAGTTTGCCGGCCCACTTCACATAAGTGTCGCTATAGCTGCCACGTTTGCCCTGATTCTCCATATAGTCGAAGACCATGTCCTGCTCCCGATCATGGGCCAGAACGGCAAAACTATCGGTGGTCCCGGGATTGCGCGCTTCGTAAGCGCGGAAGAAGAGCTCGCTTGCGTCGAGCAGGGACTCGTGGACCCAGACCACCTGTTTTTTCACGGTCTCCGCGGCGAACTTCTCGGCGGCTTTCGAAGAGCGCCAGAAGTCGAGACCGAACTGGAAGCGGTCTGTATAAGGGACATAAGTGCTCATATCGAGGGCGAGGTTCTGGTGCCGGCTCTCGATAAATTTGCGATAGGCGCAGGCGAAATCGGCTTTGATCTCGGGATCTACACAGCGGTAGCCTGATTTGAGGACCCGGGAGCTGTGACCGGCTATCCAGCCGTCCTCGAATCCCCGGTCCACCTGAGCGGCAAGGGTAGCGATATCTTTGTGCAATGCGTCAATATCAGCGTCGCTGAGCGGTCGGGGACCCGGGGTGGCAGAGCCGTTTGCTGCGTCCGAAGGACCTCCGCCCGGCGCCTTCGAGGACGAAACTCCGGTGCTCTGAGAGCATCCGCTTAGCAGCAAAACCACTACAGCCAGAACCAGGACAGCCTGTGCCGGAAGAGGCATCCGGTGCGAAGCCCCGGTCTCCGGATATGCTGATCGATTAACTGCCGGATCTACTGATGAATTCAAGATATTTCCTGGTGGTAAACCCGTATTATCTGCATTATCCAGGAATTTGTTGTTAAAATCGTCGCCGGGAGAAATCATGGACGAGTCGACACAAAAAGCCTTATTCCGCCCGGGTCAGAGCCTGCTCTGCAAGATCGAGGCAGCGGAGCCCGGTGGCTACCGTGCCAAGCTTGTTCCCTCCGGTGTGGACGCCTTTCTCCCCAGTCGTGACGAGCTCGAGATCGGGCAGACCGTTCCTGCAACTTTTGTTTGCATGAGCAACAGCCGCGCTCTCATGACTTTCGCCTTCGTGATCGGTACCACCGAGCGTGTCCAGTTCGGGCTTCCCAGCGATCAAGAAACAGCTTTCGCTATCTGGACCGATTCTTATCCGAGCAATGTCAAGCTGCGCCGGGCGGTGGATGTCATTATGCCGCAGGTGACGGGCAAGCTCTCGCAGAGCATCTCCTGCTCCGATCTCAAAATCTCCCAGCTTCTCAAAGATCTCGAGACCAGCAAATTCACCGGCAGCATCAAAGCCGAGTCGGACCAGGTGCTGTCAAGATCTGCGGCTCTGGTTTTCGACGGTCGCGCCGTGGGCTGCATCTACGGCAGACGGTCCATGCCCGAAGCTCATCTGGCCGATCGTGCCCTGAAATTCATGCTCGAGGATATGACCCTGGAGACCACCAATCTCCAGATCTACGAGCTGCCCCGCGAGATTGTCCTGTCCATGTCCTCTCTCTTCATCGGCTGCCCGATTCACGAGCGGGAAGCCAGTCAGAAAGACGCCATGCATTTCATCGAGAAGGTTCTCGAGACCCTCACCACTAGCGGTGAAACAGCGTGCGTAACGCTTTCCACCGACGAGCGCCAGTCGCAGTGCCTGGGTTTTTTGTATAGAGGAGAGAAGCATGGCAGCTTCTCGGTAATCGATCAGATTTTCGACGAAGACTTCGATCAGATTTTTCAGAAGGCCAGAGAAATACCGGATGTCATGGCCAGCGCTTATCTTCTGCCCAGGGAGATGATATCGGATTCGGTATTGCTTGGTTATTCACTAACCACGCGCTTTCCCGACGGCTCCGATAACTAGAGCGAAAACTGATCGCCCCTTGCAGACCTTAAGAGATTGAGACATCCGGCTCTTTTCGCCGCTTTAGAAGCTAGAATTTAAGCCTTCACCAAAGAGGGAAAGGCTTTGAACAAGACTGCCGTAGACAGCGGAAGCAAGACCATCGACGAGACACTCCTGGGATCCTGGGGCAAAGAGCTCAATCTCACTGTTCGTGACTCTCAGGTGGGCTACCTGACGCTCAACGTGCCGGGCCGAGCCAATACGCTCACCTCCGAGATCATCGACTATATGGACCATGCCATCGAACTGGCTTCCAGAAGCGACCTCAAAGGTCTGGTATTCGCTTCGGGCAAGCATGACATCTTTCTTGCCGGTGCCGACATCAAAGAGATTCTTGCAGTCAGGGAAGAATCCGTGACCCGGAACCTGGCAGAACGGGGCCACACAGTATTCAAGAAGATTCTTGCGCTTCCTTTCCCCACAGTGTCGGCAATTCACGGCATCTGCCTGGGCGGCGGTCTGGAGTTCGTACTCTGCAGCGACGGCCGCCTGGCAACCTCGGCACCGCACACCCTGATCGGGCTGCCCGAGGTCAATATCGGGCTCATACCCGGTCTCGGCGGTACCCAGCGTTTGACCGCCCGGGTCGGACTGAAGAGCGCCCTGGATTTCATTCTTTCCGGTGAGCCCAAGGGGGCTGAAGAGTGCCTGAGCATCGGCCTCATCGATGAGATCGTCGAAGATGAAAACAAGCTCCTGGATCGGGCGGAAGAGATGGTCCTTTCTATGGCAGCCAGAGACTTCGATCGCCGGAAGCTCCGGGAAGAACGCGCCCGGGCCATGGAAGAAGCCGACGGCGGCGAAAAGAAGCGGCAGATGCTCTTGAAGACCTCCGAGCGAGTGATAAGAATCAGGACGGGTGGTCACTATCCGGCGCCCAAGCTGGTGCTCGAAGTGATCCGTATCGGTCTAGAGCAGGGAGAAGAAAAAGGCCTGGCCGCCGAGATCGATGGATTCGCGAAAATGGCGGTCTCTAACATCGCCAGGAATATGATCAATGTTTATTTCACCCGGGAGATGGCTGCGCAAACCGCCCAGCGCGCTCTCGAGAAATCGGCGCCGGTCACCGAGCTTGGCATCATGGGCAGTGGCGTCATGGGCAAAGGCATTGCCGAGACGGCTATCAATGCCGGTCTTTCAGTGGTGATCAGAGGATCGAGCGACGAGAAGACCGAAGCCGAAGCCGAGCGCCTGAGCAAGAAATTGCACGAGGGCTCCGATGCGAGCGTCACCGCTGCCGGGGATCTGGCCAGGATGTCGAAAGCCGATATCATTCTGGAGTCGGTAAATGAAGACCTGAAGCTCAAGAAAGAGCTGATTCAAAAACTCGAGCTTACCGAAAGCAATATTCTGGCCACCAACACCTCGTCATTCTCGATAGCCGAAATTGCCGCATTCAGCAACAGACCGGAAAACATTCTGGGGCTGCACTTCTTCTCGCCTGTCGATCGCATGCCCCTGGTGGAAGTGATCACCCACGAGGGCACCGACGCCGGTGTGCAACGCCGAGCCACCGGACTGATAGGCAGGCTGGGCAAAGTTCCCATCGTCGTCAAGGACAGCCCCGGATTTCTGGTGAACAGGCTGCTCTGCATATTCCTTCTCGAGGCATCGAGAATGCTCGACGAGAAAGTGCCCCTCAACTGGATCGACAGCGTCTCGACGAAATTCGGAATGCCCATGGGCGCCTTCGAGCTCTGCGACGAGCTGGGCTGGGGGCTGATCACTTCGGTGGCTCGCTTGCTCCATGAAAAATTCGGCGAGCGCATGCTGCCTCCGGCAGTCATGGACAGAGCGATGACCATGGGTATCGACGGCAAGAAGACCAATGCCGGCTGCTATCTCTGGGAGGACTCGAACCGCAAGCTCTCCATCAACCAGGACTTCATCGAGAAGGCCGATGTGCGCACATCCGACGAGCCCGTGGAAGAGGCAAAAGCCCTGGAGATCCAGGACAGGCTCATCCTGCCCATGATTGACGAGGCGGCTCGCTGCCTGGAAGAGAAAGTCGTGCGCAAAGCCCGGGACATCGACCTGGCGATTATCATCGGCGCGGGCTTCCCGCCATTTCGGGGCGGTCTGTTGAGATATGCCGACGAACTGGGAATAGATTATGTCGTACAGGGATTGGAGCGAATTTACGCCAATCACGAGCCGAAGCGATCAGTTTCATCCATGCTGCTGGAGATGCAGCAAGCAGGAAGGAAATTCTATTCCCTGAGCTAGACAGAGCCTGATTCCGTCATGCCAACAGTAGACGAGCAACAAAAAAGCGAATTGATGAGCCTCACCCACCAGGCTATCCAGGCGGACAGCCCGGAGGGCTCACAGGAGCTCTATCGCAAACTCGTGGAGATGCTCTTTCAAATCTGCAACAAGAACCAGAAAGAGATCGCCGCCGAGTTGCAAAATCTATCCAAGGCTCTCGAGTCTCTGGGCAAAGATGAAGACGCCATCGAGTTCAAGCAGCGAACCTGCGCGGTGATGCTCGAGATAAGCATGGAAGAAAGACGGCGAAACCGTCCCGCTTCACCTGCAGCAGTGGCATCACCTCCTGCTGCATCACCTCCTGCTGCCAGTCCGCCCGCGCCTCCGGCACCCACCACTAATGGTGCCCGTTCCAAAATCATCGGCACCCCCTCGCAGTCCATGGAGACACACAAGCACGCCCTGCCATTTGCCAGGCTGGTCTATCTCTATATGGGCACCACAGACTATGAGGCGACCCTGGCATATTACCGCGACGTCCTCATGGGGGAGGAGGTCTGGACCTTCGAGCGATTCGGCGCCCGGGTGACGGCATTCATGCTCTCCCACGGACCCCTTGTCCTGATCAGCGATCACCGCAGGAAAGCATCGTGCCAGCCGGTCTTCGAAGTGGACGACCTGGAGGATACCGCCAGGAGGCTCAGCCAGAGAGGCTGGAAGCCGGTATCCGGTCCATTCGGCACCCCCAACGGCGAAGCCTATAGCTTCGAGGACCCTTCCGGCAATCTGCTCGCCATCTTCGAAGCCGATCCCAAAAGCACCGACCGTAGCTATTTCGATCCCACCGGTAACGACGCCTGAGCATGAAAAAGAACCCGATCACCGAAATGCTGTCCATGCTCAAAGAGAGCTTATTCCGGGTCGGCGAGAAAAAGCGCCTGGGTACTCATAAAGCGCATATGGACGAACGTGAAGCCGGAACCCATGCCGATATGCTCAGCAAAGTCCATGACGCCGAGCACCTCTCGGTCCGCCAGCAAAAGGTGGAGCACCACGGGCACAATTTCTGGAGCTATTATTTTCACGGCGAGCACCCGGATCTCAACGCACCGCTTCCTGATTATCTGGAATCCACCCTGGACGACAATTTCCAGATGCAATCGCGCCTGGTGGCGCAGCATCCGCTCACCAGGGTGACCACCGGCGACGGTGTCGGCGAAAGCGAAGAAACCATAGAAAAGCGCTGGGTGAGGTATTACACCGTGGGCACCTCGGCCCTCAATGACGCCAATTACAGCCTCGCCGAGAAGAACTTCCGTCTCAGCCTGGACGAATCGGAAAAGCTCGAGAACAAGCGAAGCCGGCAGAAAGCCCTTTCCTCGAAAGGGCTCGGCGAAGCTCTCCAGTACCAGGGAATGCAGGCGGATGCCGACCGCTATCTGGAGCAGGCGCTGCTGCTCGACGAAGAGATTCTGGGAAGCGGTGACGGCAGCATCGAAGACGAGTTCTATGATCTGGCAAGGCACTTCGTGGACGAAGACAAGTACGAAGAGGTAGAGAAGCTCTTCGAGGATCTCAGAGCCAGGCTGCGTATGTCGGTGGGCAGAAAAGATCCCCTCATGGTCCGCTGTCTCAACGAGCTGGCGATACTCTACTGTCACGATCACAAATGGGATCGAGCCGAGCCGCTCCTCATCCGAGCAGCCGACGTCCTGAAAGCACTGGATCCGGTGCCTGCCGTTCAGCTAGCCGCCATCGAGCACAACTACGGCTCCCTGCTCGAAGCAAGCGGGCGAATCGAAGAAGCACAGCTCCACTACCAGACCGCTTACGAGCTCCTGGAAAAATAATCAGTTGCAAGAGACCACGATCTTGCCGCACTGCTGATTCGACTCCATGTACTCATGGGCGTCGACGATCCGATCGAGCGGGAAGACACGGTCCACCACCGGCTTGAAAGCGCCGCTTTCGAGCCGGTCGAGGACATATTTCTTGCCCCGGGCAAGACGCTCTTCGTCCTTGGTGATCTGAAACATCGTATAGCCGCTGATACTGATCCCTTTCGAGAGAGCGGTGCGCAGCGGGAAAGGCGACCGCTCCAGGCTGAGGGCACCATAGACGAAAATCTTTCCTTCGAAGGCTGCTGCTTTAGCCAGCTCATCGATGATCGGCCCGGCGATAGCGTCGAATACGATCTCGGCGCCCTTACCGCCGGTAATGTCTTTCACTCTGGCGATGAGATTCTCGCTGTCCGTGACAATCACATGATCCGCTCCGGCTTCCAGGAGCCTATCTTTTTTGGCCCCGGATCTGGTGGTGGCGATGCTTATCGCTCCGGCATCCCGGGCTATTTGAATGGCTGCATAACCGACCGAACTGCTGGCGGCGGTGATTACAACATGCTGATCTTTGCTCAGACAGCCAATATCGATCAGGGCACCATAGGCAGTGAGATATTGCATCCATACCGAGGCTGCCTCGTTGGGCGGCAGGCTTCCGGGCATGGTGGAGACAAAACGAGCCGGAACCACCGCCTGCTCTCCGTAGACTCCATATTTGCTCTGGGAAAACGCCGGGATGGTGCTGACATAGTCACCGGGGGAAAGACCGGTGACACCTTCGCCGACCCCTTCTACTGTCCCGGAAGCCTCATAGCCTATACGGGCAGGCAGGACTGGTTTTTCCAAATAGAGCCCCTGGCGGAAGAGCACCTCCGCCCGGTTGAGACCCAGGGAATGCACCCGGAGGCTGACCTCGCCCGATCCGGGCTTCTGGCTCTCGATTTCCTCCAGTTTCAGGACCGAAGCAGCGCCGGTCTCGTAAAATCTCACTACTTTCACATCGGACTCCGTACAATATAAGCTTCGCTTCTTAAGGATATCGCTAATGGCAAGCTCGATAGTCGTTGTTGGAAGCCTGAGCCTCGATATGGTCTTCAAGGTGGACCGCCGGCCCGGCAAAGGCGAAACCATAAAAGGTAAGTCATTCGAGACTTTCGTCGGGGGCAAGGGCAACAACCAGGCACTGGCAGCCGCCCTCTGCGGAGGCAACGTCGCCATGGTCGGCCGGGTAGGCGACGACTCCTATGGTCAGACGATCATGGACACCCTGGAGAGCACCGGGGTGGAGATCAGCCATCTGATGGCCAGCCCCGAGTTCGGCACCGGGCTTGCCAATATATATGTAGACCCCGATGGGGACAACAGCATAGTGATAGTCCCCCGGGCCAACGACACTCTCACCCCGGACTTCGTAGACGAAGCCTCCGAGCTCATCAAGCTCGCCCGGCTCATGCTCCTGCAGCTGGAGATTCCTCTCGAGACCGTTCTTCACGCCGCCCGCAAGGGTCGGGAGCTGGGCAAGACAGTCATGCTCAATCCGGCACCGGCGCCCCCGGACGGCAAACTTCCCGATGGATTATTAGAATTGCTCGATTACCTGCTGCCCAACCAGAGCGAAGCCGAGCTTCTCACCGGCATCGAAGTCACCGATCGAGAATCAGCCTTCAAAGCTGCAGCAGCCCTGAAAGAGACCTGCCCCGGAGCGGTCCTGATCACCATGGGTGAGCACGGGGTCTGCGGACTGGATGCCGATGGAGCCGAGGTCAGCCAGGAGAGCTTTCCTGTGGAGGTGGTGGACACCACCGCAGCCGGCGACGCCTTTTGCGGTGCCCTGGCTGCCCGGCTGGTAGAAGGCGACAGCCTCGATGCCAGCCTCCGTTTCGCCTGTGCAGCAGGCGCTCTGGCCACCACCAAAGAAGGCGCCGTGCCGTCCCTGCCCATGCAGACCGAGGTGGAAGAGCTGCTCTCGGTGAAAGCCTGACGGGCCGGACAGAGAGCCTCCTGAGTGGGAATAATACGAAGACCTCGATGGGCCAGGGTACCATTTGTTCACAAGTGCCCTCTATCATCGTCATAACAAGGCATCTCGCCTTTTTTCCCCTTGTTTAGAAAATAGAGGATAGAGGTCATGGGTTGACGGCCTTTCCAACCGTGTCCTACGCCGACCTACCGCCCGGAACCCCAGTGGCGCCCCAGGGATGACGAAAGGATACGTCCAGATTCACAGGTTGTGAATCCACGGGTATTTACACCCGATCCCAACCAAATACGAGACATCCGGCGTATTAACGACGGAACGGTTTCACCTGTCAGCGACAATTTCAACATTGTCGACCACGGGCGAGCCAAGAACGTCTGGAAAGACGACGCTGAGTACAAGAAGAGCGTCGGAGATACTTTCAAGTACACGGACAAGAACTATAAAGAAGCCTTCAACGAGGCGGCGCGCACGGGCAAGCCCGTGGTGGTCGTCTGGGCCGGCAAGGACGTCGACTACGCGCAGTCGGCGGTGGAAGGTCCGATCAGGGACGCCAAGAATGGCGGCGCCGATGCCGTCTATATCTTCGCCGATCGCGCCAGCATCGATCCCAATTCCGAGCTCGGCCAGTACGCTGCTAAAAACATCAACGAGAACATGACCTATACAGGCATCTTCGCGCTCGCAGCCGATGCCAACGGTCAACCGCACCTGGACGAAAAGCTCATCGCCAACACCTGGGGAGCTCGAGGCGAGATCACCAGTGTCATCAAAGATCAGCTCCAGTATGCCCAGCGTCGCATGGATCAGCGCAAGGGACAGTTCAAAGTCCCGGATGCTCCCCCTGATAATCCCGATGCCAGGCCTGATACTAATCCCGATACCAATCCAGATACCAATCCCGAAAGCAGACCCGAGAGCGAGCCCCGCACTCCCGGCGAAAAGGCCCTCAAAGAGATCGACAGGCAGCGCCAGGAAATCTTCGACGCCATACTCTCGGCTCGCCGTGGCGATCTCAGCCCGGCGGGCGACCGCGCCGATGTTCTGAAGCGTAGCATGAACTTCGATCTGGACAGTCAGGGCTCCGCCGAGATGACCTTCGACCAGCGCCAGGCTCTCTTCGACCATGCGATAAAAATCGCCGACGGCATCAAGCCCGACGATCTGAAACTTGCCCGGGAAGAGAAGCAGAAACACCTGGACGCCGAGAAGCTGAAAGCCGGCGGTGGTGATCCGGACACTCTCACCAAATTGAATGCCGACATGGCATGGCTCGACATCATGGAGAAGATGCCCGGCATCACCCGCTTCGAGAAAGGCATGTCCAGCCTCAACAACTCCCAGTTCGATCAGGGCGTCAAAGACATCAAAGATGCCTTTGCCAGAAGCCCCGAGCTTGCCACCAGCGAAAGCTATCTCGATCGCCTGGCTGAGACTCCCTACGATCTCCAGCGACTGGAGCGCGAGTTTCCCGGTGTCGATCTGAAGGCCGCCAGGCAGCGTCTCAACGACCGACTCAAAGACGATCCCGGCGCCTCCGTAGGCGACAACCTGCCTCCGGCGGATCGCGAAGGCAGGCTCGACCAGAATAGACCCGGTGAAGAGCCGAGAGTCGAACCAGAGAATCGGCCTCAGGACAAACCCCAACCCGAGACTCAGCCGGAAACTCGACCGGAAACCCATCCTCAAGACAATCCGGGAGCCAATCCAGAAACTCAGCCGGAAACCCAGCCCGAGGGCGGAGACAAGCCGCCGGCTAATTCAGAGCAACAGGTCATGGAACGGCTCGGTCAGGCCAACAGCCAGATCATGGAAGCTCTCTCCCAGGCTCGTGGTGCCAATTACGAGCAGGCTACGGCATTCTTCCAGAAAGCCATCGGTCTGGCGGACGGTGTCACCACATCCGATATCGCCACCGCCATGAACAGGGTACAAGCCGATCTGGCAGCCGAGAAGGCCAGCGCCACGCCGAATGAGGAACGGCTCAAAGCCATCCAGACAGCCGCGGTCAATGTGCAGCTTCTGGACAAGGCGGACGGTCTCACCCGTATCGACTACGGCATGTACTTGATGGGCAATAACGATCCGAAGACCGGCAAGCCTGACGCCCTGGGCGGTCTCGATCAGATAGGCGAAGCCGCCAAGAGACATCCGGAGCTTTTCCAGCGCGATGAGCTCATCAAAAACGTCGTCGGCCGAGCCCAGGCTGCCGGTGTCGATAATGACACCATAAAGGCCAGGATCAATAATCCCGATGTTTCCGCTTACTTAGACAAGCAGGCTCCCGAACCGGAAAAGCCCTATGTTCCTGAAAGAACCATGTTCGGTCCGGAAGAGGTGCAAGCCGGTCAGCAAGAAGCACTCAAGTCCGGAAGGACCTACTTCATGAAACTGGGCGGAAGCTGGTGCCCGGCATGCGTAGGAATGGACCGTACTACCCTGAAGGACAGCAGCGTTCAGCAGACAATCGCCCAGAACGGCATCTTCGGCAAAATGGACGTCGAGTTCGACAGCAACAATCCCCACTATGATCCCAGTACAATCAAGTTCGCGAAAGACCACAAAGTCACCGACTATCCGACAACCATCGCCTTCACGGTAAGCCAGAATCCGGACGGTTCCATCGCACTGGAGGAAAAAGCCAGATTTGTCGGAACCGATGCCAGAAAGTTCAAGAAATTCATCACGGATAACAGGTAGAATCATGCTTCGGGACTTCGTATTCCCGTGCATAGGGGTATTCGACTATGAGCATGATCTATTACATGAGACTGGCCAATCAGGAAGAGCTGGACAAGCTGCTGCGGGATCCTGAGAGCATCGAAGACTGGCTGGACGATGATGACTACCAGGAAGAAGAGCTCGAGATGGGCAAGCTCTGGCACGGTGTCCACTTCCTCCTTACCGGCTCGCCCTGGGAAGGCGAAGAGCCGGCCTGCTATCTCCTTCATGGTGGCGAGACCATCGGCGATATCGATGTCGGCTACGGTCCCGCCCGAGCGATCAACCCCCAGCAAGTAAAAGCATTTCATGAATTTCTGAACAAAATCAACCGTGAAGAGATAGAGAAGCGATTCGATCAGAAAGCCTTTGTACAGAACGAGATCTACCCTTCGGGCTGGGACCAGGGAAGCGACAAGGAAAGCATCGAATATCTCGACTCCAGCATCCGGGAACTGAAAGAATTCCTCGAAGTCGGTGCGAAGACGTCCTGCGGCGCAGTCATGTGGCTGTGCTGATAAGAAAAAACAATCAACGTCCCTCTCGCGCGAACAATCGCCGACTGGCTGCAATCGCCCCGTCCGAGTGATCCACTTCCGGATTGCGCAGACTGTGACGACCGTCATTGACCCAGCCAAGCCTCGGATCCTCGCGCCAGATGGCATTGCTACCAGATTCGGTGACTCTTCCCACCAGCTCATCGCGGTGAGTCGCACCGATACCTGCCTCTGCCAGGGCTCGCAGGAGGGAAGTCCTGACTTCCTCGACATCGACTTCATCGGTCAGATAGACAGATGGATAGAGCAACAACAGCATCCGGGATCGGGTACGTGCATCCTGAGAAAGCAAGCGGTCCTGCAACACGGCAAGCTCGCTCCATCTGAGAGCCGGAAGCATGAACGCACCACCTATAATACCGATTAAAGTAGCATCCGCATTCTCTTTCAAAAACACCGGGATATCGAAATTCTCCGGAAACATGCTCAGACCAAGACCAACCGAAAAGCCTCCTGTCAAACGCATCTCGACTGTATAAACAGGAAAAGAATCCAGGTCTCCGGTCTGAGACAGGGAAGAGAAAAGGGTATCGACCTCATCAGCGGCGCAACCGAAAAAGCGCTGGCATCCATCGTCGAAGTCGTCCTCCATCGTCGCTTCGATAAAGCTCTCATAGAGAATCGCCCAGAAACGCGGATCATCGAGAAGCTCATTGCGCTCGACTATTTCTTCGCTCAGATCCGGAAAGGGCTCAGCCCATGGTCTAGGCAACGACATGGCTCTATCCTGAGACAAAATGAGGACTGAGATAAATCCTCAGTTCTCTTGAAGTACAGAGCACCAGATATTTTTCATCGGAGGAGAAGCCGCCGATGGAAAATTCATCGGGGTCCTCAGCAAGAATCAAGGGAAACCGCTGTATCCGCTCTGCCGTTGAGCCATCCACGATGATCATGCCACCGGGTTCATCGAAATCGATTTCGAGCCGCTCGCCGGAGCTGAGATCGCACAGAGTGATGTCACCGCCATCGGCACCATGGAAGAACCAACTCTCACCACCATAGTCGAGCTTCTGGCTGCGAGCCTCTCCCCAGGAGTCACCATTATCGAGGGCATCGATGGTTTCGGCATCCATTACTCGAGACATCTCTACCTCAGGCCGGAGCTCGAGACAGAACAAGCCTTGCCCGGTCCGCAAAAGCATCCGGTCCTTCTCGGGGAAGGTGAACTGCCTTATCGGGCCGATGGCAGGCAACTCCAGCTCAGTCCAGGTTTTCATAACAGTGAATTCTAAACCCAAGCGTCTTATATTCATAGCCCGAATGGGAGCCAACGACCTCCCGGGAATCATATAGATATATAGAGCTATGGTTCTCTTTTCATGAAGCTCTCGATACTCCATAAGGGCCTGATAATAGTCTCGATTCCTCTGCTTTTCGAGATCTTTTTCGTCGTGGTCCTCATGGGTCTTCTGGAGGACGCCACCCGGCACATACGCAAACAGATCCGCTCCCAGGACAAGATCGTCTGTGTCGAGACCATGCTCAAAGAGCTGGCGGACTCAACCACCACGGCGATCATCTACAACGTCACCCGCAACAAGGAGATTCTCGACCGCAACGAGCAATCTCGCCGCCGGCTTCTGGTCGCCGCTGAAAAGCTCAACAGACTTACCAGGGGAGACAGCCAGGAGCAGGAAGCCTGCTCGCGCATGCGAGCTTCCTCGGCGCTCTGGCTGCGCCATCAGGAAGACGTGATCAACTCTCCTCCCCGCGACAGGCTCAGCTCTTTCCTCAACGTGCAAAGCGGCGGGCAGACCGAGCAGCTCCTGATCATGCGATCGGAAGGTAGCGCCAAGCGAATCATCGATCGAGAAAAGAATCTCCAGACCGTGGAGCCCGGTCTGAGGCGCCAGGCAATTTTCAAAATCCATCTCTTCCTCCTCTTCGGGCTTGTGGTCAACATCACCATCACAGCCTTCCTTGCTGTTTATATGGCCCGTTACCTGAGCGCTCGCCTGGACAACGTCATAGCCAACACATTCAAGCTCGGCGCTCGTCTGCCTCTCAATCCGCCCCTGCGTGGCGAGGACGAGATGGCCGAGCTCGACGAGGCGCTCCATGCGTCAGCCACCGAGCTCCTCGAATTCGAGGCTTTCAAAGAGCAGCTGATCGGGGTCGTCTCCCACGAGCTTCGCACCCCGCTCACTTCCATATCGGGCACCCTGACCCTGCTCGAGGCAGGCGCCATGGGAAGCTTTCCGGATCACGCCGTGACCGAGGTGGGCAGGGCCCAGGAGAGCCTCAAAAAGCTCATTGATCTGGTCAACAATATGCTCCTCCTGGAGCGTCTGGAAGCAGGCTCGCAGATCGTCAAACAGGAAGAGCTGTCTCTGGCGCGGCTGCTCGAAACCATACTTGGAGACAGGGAAGTGGCTATCGAAGCAAAGAATCTCTCGATCAACGCCACCATAAGCGATATCAGTCTCGTAGGCGATCCGGATCTCCTGCCCCTGGCTCTGGGCGCGCTCCTTTCCGCTTCGATAGCCAGGGCCCCTGAGGAATCCACTATCGATCTCGCCGTCGCCGAGACGGTCGAGAATGTCGAAGTGAGAATGAGCGACCGTGGAAGAGCTCTGAGAGCAGACGAGAGCAGCCTGTTCTTCTCACGTTTTCACAATCATCCCGATGCCTCGGAGGTGCTCTCTCACTCTCTCATCAAAGCCATCGTCAATGCCCATGGCGGCTCGGTGGCAGCCCAGTCGGATGGAGGCATCACGACTCTGGTGGCGAGACTCCCCTACAGGAGGGTCGCCACCGATGCTTAAGGTCCGCTCGAAACTCCTCAGGAAGGGACTGCTGGTGGTGATACTGCCGACAGTTTTCCAACTCGTCTTCCTGGCCTCCCTTGCAGTGCTTCTGGAGAACGCCGAGAGCGAGGTGGATCGCCGGCTCGAATCGAAAGAACGTGTAGCAGCCGCCACCAGCGTGGTCGGGCGGACGGTGGATGCCGAGCTGGTCTCCCTGTTCTATAACGTCTATCACTTCGACTTCCTGACCATGCAATTCGACGAATCGAGACGAGCCGCCGAAGAGCTCAGTCACGAGCTCGTCCGTCTCTGTGCCGGCAATGCCGAGCGGGAGAAAGCCGCCCGCCGGATCGACGAGAGCGCCAGGGAGAGCCTCAAGCGCATGAGCAAGGTTTTCGACGAGGACTTCAGGCCGAATGTGGACGTCAACACCCTGGTCAACAAAGAGAAAGGCATAAAGCGGGTCTACGATCTCTACACCGGGACATTCGCTTATGTGGACAGCTTTCTCGCCATGGAGAAAGATCTCCAGAGTACGGCAGCCTCTCAGGAGAAACAGTACAGAAAACAGATCAAGAATGTGGTGATCGGAGGCGTAGCACTGAATGTCATACTGACTGTGGTGCTGGCGATTTTCTTCACGGTGAGCGCCACTTCCCGGCTCAAGACGGTGCTCGATAATACCGCCAGGCTCCTCAAGCGGGAGCCGCTGGCCGAACCGGTCGGCGGCGACGACGAGATCGCCCAGCTCGATACGGTCTTTCATGCCACCGCCAGGGATCTTGCCAGTGTGGACCGGCAGCGCCGCCACCTTGTGAGCCTGGTGCGAGAGGATCTCTCCACCCCTTTGAGACAGGTTCAGTTCACCCTGCACAACCTTTCCCAGGGAGTGCTGGGAGAGCTCTCCGAAAAGGCCCAATCGCGGCTGGCCATGGCTGCCGGCGATACAGACAGGGTGGTGCGTTTGATCGATGATCTGCTCAGCATCGAGGATATGCAGGGAGCCAGCTTCGAGCTCAGGACCGCGCCGGTCTCCAGCGCCGATCTTATCGATGCTGCCGTGGCTTCGGTCAGGCAACCGGCGGAGAAAGCCGGTGTTCGGATCGAGGTCGCAGACCGGAGCAGCGATGAGCCGAATACCGTAGACGCCGACAGCGACCGGATTATCCAGGTGCTGATCAATTTCCTGAGCAATGCCGTCAAATATTCGCCATCCGGGTCGACCGTTACAGTATCGGCAAAGGCGGAAGGCGATCGGGTAATTTTCTCAGTGACCGATACCGGAAGAGGCATCCCGGTCGAAAAACTGGATCTGGTGTTCGAGCGGTTTCAACAAGTCGAAGCCGCCGACCAGTCCGTGCGTGGTGGGACCGGTCTCGGCTTGCCCATCGCCAGAACCATCGTCGAGCAGCACGGGGGCAAGATCGGAGTCGAGTCGGTGGAAGGGGAAGGAAGCACATTCTGGTTTTCGCTTCCTGCCAGCAGCTCGTGACCTATAATAGAACGCTGGAGATTTCTGGTGTTCGCCCGCTTTACTACTATCTTCTTTTTCCTTCTCTTTCTCTCGAGCGTACCGCTTCCGGTGGCGCTCGCCCAGGGGTGAGCGGCGGCTCGTGGAATCGTGCCCGGGTTAGGCGCGACCGGAGGGAAATTCCAACTATCGGCCGGCTGGCGGTATGCCTCAGCCGACCGGTCTTACTTCAACTCGCGCTATAACAAGCAATTCACCCAGCTCTGGGGACCCAAAGAAAGACTTAGCGTCCTCGACGTCACCGCTCTATACAGGATCAATAATCGAATGAGGGTCACCTGCGTGGTGCCCATTCCCATGAACAAGTTCTCCATGATCTTTCCTCCCCTGGGAATCGATCAGGGCTCCAGGCACGGCTGGTCGGTCTCCGGGATCGGGGATGTGAGCCTCTATGCCCAGTCATTTCTTTTCGATCCCAAAGACCATCCTTTCGAGAATATATCCCTCGGCGTAGGGATCAAGACTCCGTCCGGCAACTGGAATGCCCAGCGTTTCATCCCCAACGAGCTCGGCTTCGACTTGCGCCGGCGAGCTGCTTATCCGCCCGCCATGCAGCCCGGCGACGGCGGCACCGGCATGCTCTTCGGCTACGACGCTTACAAGGTGATGCGCTCACCCCAGATTTTGAGAGGCACCACGCTTTTTTCCTCCGGGCTCTATCTGGCCAATCCCAGAGGCACCAACGGCACTCCCTCGATCATCCAGAATCTCGGCGTCCCCCTCAGCCCGGCTTTTGCCAGCCGCACCACCAATTCGGTTGCCGATACCTGGACCCTGGAAGCCGGCTTTTCATCGAAAATTCCGCGGACCTGGGAGCACCCGCTCCTCAGTAAGATCAGAGTGCGGGGTACTTTCAACTGGAGCGGTCTGCGAAGCCGGGACATTTTCGGAAACAACCGGGGCTTCAGGCAGCCGGGATGGGCAATGGCTTTTGCTCCCGGTTTCACCTTCCAGCACAAACAGCATATGCTTATCGTGGAAGTGCCGATCATTTTCGGCAGACATATCAACCCCGGTGCCACCGCTCTGCCCGGAGCGCCCACAGTGCGGCCCGACGGCAGTATCGCCCCTGGAGGCATCAACCCGAACCGGCAGATGGGCCTGGTGGCACCATCGAGCATCTCGGTACGCTATGTCAGGACCCTTTGAGGCTCAAACTTCTCGGACTTCATCGGCTATAGCCTGAGCGTCGGCGAGACAGCGATCTATAAGAGCCAGACGCTCGGAAGCTGGCAATCCAAGAAGGAGAGCCCAGCGGTGCTCGCGGTCGCTCTTGCGGTTCTGGACCTCTTCCACGGACATATCGCGTACAAGGCAGGCCCGATACTCCTGCAACGATCTAATAGCTGTATGACAGTGAGCGACGGCCTGAGAGCGCCTGCCGTCACGGGACATGATATCGGCCAGCTCCAGGCTGGCTACCGCCTCGGCGCCGGCGAAGGCCTGATCGACTTTGGTCTGTACGCTCTCCAGCATGACCGGATCCTTGCCGAGCATCTGCAGGGCTCTCTGTCTGGTTCCTTCGATAGCTTCCAGGGCGCACTCGAACTCGTAGCCTGCCGGCGCAATCCGCCCCCGGGAGCTGAGGGTGCAGCCTACCAGGGTCTCGAGCACCGCCCGGGTATCCTCCGAATGAAACGGAGTCATGAATGTCAGAGCCAGACGCAGGAGTTTTTCGGCTCCAACCAGATCTCCGCTACCGAGCTTGCGCTCCGCAGCCTCTCTGGTGAGATAGAAAAGCGCACCGGTGACGGTGTACATCGCCGGGAAATAAAGAAGAATAGTGATTCCCAGCACTTTCAGTGGATCGCCGCCGCAGAAGCGCTCCACCACCGTGGCAAGCGCAAAAACAAACAGTCCTCTAAAAAGTATCCGGGTGAAAATCGACTCGCCTCCTGCTTCAGGACCTGACCGATTGCAAGAGAGCGTTCCTGATCTCCAGCGCGCTCTCCGGTCTGTCGGCGGCCATTTTGGAAAGAGATCGGAAGATGGCCGCTTTCACAGGCTCGGGCACCGCCAGCGATGCCGGCAGATCCGGGGGAGGCTCGTTGACATGGAGCCTGAATGTATCCAGCACATTCTTGCCGATAAAAGGCGGCCGTCCCGACAGACATTCATAGACGATGCAGCCCAGGGCATAGATGTCGGTTCGATGATCCATTGGATTGCCCATACACTGCTCAGGGCTCATATAGAGAGGGCTTCCGAAACATTCACCGGTCTGGGTGAGCTTCATCGACTGCTCCCCGTCCTCCGAGATAATTTTGGCCAGCCCGAAGTCGACGATCTTGGGCACCATCTTCCCGTCCACCTCCTGGACGAGCATGATGTTAGCCGGCTTGAGATCCCGGTGCACGATACCCCGGTCATGAGAATAAGCCAGGGCCGAGCAGACCGAGTCGGCAAGTCCGGCGACCCCCTCGAGATCGAGTTGTTTCTGACGCTTGAGAAAATCAGCCAGGCTCTCGCCCTGGACATAGTCCATGACTATATAAGCTCTGCCGTCGGGAGCGAGACCGAAGTCATGCACCCCGACTATGCCGGCATGACTGAGAGCGCTGGTGGCTTTCGCTTCCCGGCGAAAGCGCTGGAGCATGTCGCCGGTGACACCACCGGTGCTCTTCAAGACTTTTATGGCGAAGTCTTTATCCAGATAGCGATGATGGGCTTTGTAGACGACGCTCATGCCGCCTTTCCCGAGTAGATCGGTGACCTCGTACTTCTCGGCGAATATGGTCCCGGTAAGGGACTCGTCCACTATGCGGCTGAGCTCGGTGCCGTCCACCGGACAGTGATGGGTGGCGTCGTCATACTCCCGGGTACAATGGAGACAGACCCGTTTGAATCGCGAAGCGGTCAAACCCATTGATGTCTCCAACTGACTATCCGTCCGGCTGCGGGAAAGCTCCTGCTCGGTCACCTCGAGCTTCTCGGCGATCTCGCGGCGCTCGTACTCTACCTGATCGAGATTCTTGGCACCGGACATCACCACCGCCACACCCATTATGAAAAGTGTGAGACCGAAAACGCACCAGCTCATGGGCTCCTCCATGACCGGGTATTTGCCTATATATGTATTGACCAGGGCAATCCGCACGGTCAGCAATATAGGAATGGCGAGGATGAGCAGGGTGGCCCGGCGGATCATCCGGCCTCCCAGGGAGCGACTCGTGAAGAGCTCGGCATAGCCGACATCGGACCGGGCCAGAAGAATCGCGATGCTCAAAGAAAGTGCCATGAGCGCGAAGACCAGCGACATCTCGAAGCAGCCGCCGAGTCCGCAAAGATGCAGGGCACCGGTTCCCGAGCCGAAGAGGATCAGCAGAGGCACCACCATGGATGGTATCGCAAGTACTTGCACCGGATAGAGCTTGCCTCGACCCGGCAAATTGAAGGTGGCCAGAGCAAAAGAAATCAGCATGATGGTAAATGCCACTTCCGGGATCATCGGGGTCGGGAACTCGACACCGGGAGCCGATGGCTCCGGAGCGATGAGCCTGACTGATTCGAGATCGTTTCCGGTGAGGGTGAAGATCAGTACCAGGCCAGAGGTCAGACCGATGGCGGCGGAAAGCCCGTAGCCGATGGGGCGCGCCAGGCTATTGCTCGAAAGAACCAGAAGCAGCACCAGAGAGCAAATCATCAGACAGATGGCTTCGGCAGAGTGCACCTGGCCGGCAAAAGGCAGGCTCCCGCCGAAGTCGGGGACCAGCCGGGTGAGCGCATAGTTTCCGGTAGCCCATCCCCAGAGAATCGCCGTGGCCAGCACGATGACGAGAAGGGCCACGACTCTGGCACCAAGGCGATAACGGTCGAGAAGGGTCGAGTCGATCATCTCTCTGCCATTTCTATCCGGACTTGAGGGCTTTCTCTATGTGTTTGACATAGACTTCTTTCTTGCGGGCCACCGGAAGCTCTTTCACCAGCTTGCGCTTGCGGGTGAAAATACCGACACAGGGCACATAGTCGATGACTGCCGGAAGGAAGCCCGAGATACCGAGCTTTCTAGCCTTGTCCTTGGCCTGATCCAGAACATCCTTGGAGACATCGATACTGTGGACGGCTATGGTATCGCCATAGGTCTGCCTGATCTCTTCGATACGTGGACGCATATCGTCGCAGGACTTCTTGCAGTGGTGGTCATAGACCATCACCACCAGGACCTTGCCCGGGTCGATAGAAACCGAGTCCGCCGCCGGGGCGCTTCCGGGAATCGAGAGGAGCGCAAGGGCGGTCGACAGAACAATCGATACTGGAAGTCTCAAAGACACCTCGCTGAAAAGCCATAAGATAATTTACCCTTCATTTAATGTTATGGCAAATCAATTGCAAGTCAGTATCGAATCCACCGCCGCCATAGCCTCCCGGGCATCTTCGGCAAACCTCACCCGGCCCGGCGCCAGCTCCTGGAAAAATGCCCGGGAAACAGAACTGGCCTTGACCAGAACCACCTGCCGGGAGGCCTTGAGGGCGAGACAGACCTCGCTGGCCGTACCGGCACCCATACCCACCGCCACGATGACATCGCCGGTCAGGACATTGATATTGTTGCGGGCGCTACCCATGCCTGAGACCACCACCAGATCGGCATATTCGGAGGCCGACCGGCTATCGTCATCGGGAAGTATCCCCAGGGTGAGACCGCCCCGGGACCGGGCTCCATGAAGTGCTGCTTCCATAACCCCGCTGGGACGCCCACCGGTGAGGAGCACATGACCGGCATCTCCCACCAGGCAGCCGAGCTCGTAGGCCTGGCGGCAAATCTCCTCGCTGGCGCCTTCCCCGGGTCCCATCACCCCCACGATTTTCTTTCGCATCTGGCTCTCCCCATCTCCGGATGAATTAATATTCGGACAATATATCGCTTTCCACCGGCGGACACACCGATGTCGTCGATATAACCGGAGCGGTGGCGGACTGCGTCCGGCACAGTGCCATCACCGACGGCACCGTCACTCTTTTCGTCATCGGGCATCTGAAATCCATGGGTCCGAGCCTGATCGTGCCGGTGGCGAAAGGCAAGCTCACCCTGGGCACCTGGCAGCAGATCGTCCTCATCGATTTCGATACCCGCTCGCGAAACCGCCAGATCGCCGTGACGATCATGGGACTCTGATCCAGGTTTGCGAGTTCGCCCCGATCAATATGTCAACCAAGCCTGAACCCGCACAGGACAAGGCTTTTACTCTGTCACGTGTCACGCTACACGTGACAAGCAATTAAAACGAACACTACCGGCGTCTCGAGAGAAGCTCCTGCCTCGTCCGGTCTACGAAATGATTGAAGAACAGTAGACTGTATCGCTCCAGACGATTGTCGCTGAGGTCTTTGTCTTCAACAGTCCAGCCCTGGCCGGTGTCCTCGAAGGTCATCAGGCAGCCGAACTCCTCTTCGGCGTCGTTGAGACGAATCGCCTGCTCCACAGGAATGAGGAAGAACTTCACCTGATCTTCCAGTCCCCTGATACTGGCGCTGAAAGCACTGGTGGCAAAACGGCAGCGGTAGAAGCACACCGCCTGTGGTGGTCTGTGGGGCCAGTCCTCGGCGATGATCTCCCGGGATTCGGCGGGGGCGTGGGCAGTGACAGCAAGAGCGCCGGGTCCGCTCAGACGGCTGAGCTCGTGAGCATAGGGCTCGAGCAGGGTAAAGATCCTGTCCACCATGGCTTTTTGATCAGTCGGGCGCCCGGAAATACGGCCTGAATTCGAAGCGGAGACATCGCTGCCGTAATAGACCCGCTCGAACTCCCTGGTCTTGACGGCGAGATGATCCATATAGTCCGGTCGTACCTGCCTGGGCGAACGATTGTGATTCTTCAAAATCAAATCAGAAAGCGTAGCTTTTGCGACCATCTCTACCAGACATCTCATCCAGGGACCGAGCCAGATAACCAGGATAACCCTAGTCAAGAGATGAGGGTACTTAATTAAAATTGAGCCCCGGAAATATACCCGGGACATACCCGGTATATACAGCCAGCGCCGCTACCGTGACATCTCCCGGCGCTTTACATTATAATGCTCCCGGCTTGTGGCCGGCTTACTATCAGGGGCCTAATGGATCTCGACCACGCACGCAACCTGGCGACTCAGATGATGTCTCTGTACGGGCTCAACGACTGGACGTTCGAGTTCAACAGCAGCAAACGCCAGCTCGGCGTCTGCAAAGAGAGCAAGCGCCGCATCGAGCTGTCCTCTCATTATGTTTTTCAGAATACCGAAGCCCATGTGAAAGACACGATCCTGCATGAGATCGCCCACGCCCTGGTGGGAGTGGAGCACGGCCACAACGACATCTGGAAGCGTATGTGCCGCCGGGTCGGCTGTCTGCCCAAAGCCTGCGACAGCAGCGCCATCCTGCCCCAGGGTGCCTGGCAGGCTCGCTGTCCGGGTTGCATGACCCTTTTCCACCGCCACCGCAAACCCGCCAATGTCGCCGGAATGTACTGCAAACGCTGCGGGGCGGTAAAAGGACGCCTGCTCTTCAAGAATGTCAGGCTGAAAGAATTCAAGCCTGTGATGCCGGGCAAGGAAGGACGCTTGAAAGAGCCGCGGCAGCTTACCCTGCCCCTGCCGGACGTTTTCTAGCTTGAAAGAAGAAGAGACTGAAAACCGCCGGAGCTCCACGATCTGGCTCTGGGTCATCGGTCTGGTGACGGTTCTGCTTGCCGTGCTCGCCGCCCTGCCCATGCTCAAAGGAGAGCTCGACTTCAGCTCGAAAGAAGAGCACGAGACTCGAAAAACCATCAAGAAAGCCCTGGCGAAAAGATATTCACGGCTCTCCCTGCCGGACACTTTCACGGTTGAATTCCGCCGGGTGGATAACACCTGGGTCTCGAACGCCCCGGTGAACGACGAGGATCTCATCCGCCTGGCAGAAAAAGAAAGTGTCGACAATCTCAAGGTCCGGGAGTCTTGCCTGACGGCAAAAGGTCTCGAAGCTCTACTCAGAGAGCCCCTGGTCACACTGGAGCTGCACCGGCAGCCGGTGAGCCCGGCAATCTTTCCGGTGATCGCTTCGCTGCCCCGGCTCGAGCGTCTTTCTTTGAGGCAGACAAGAGGAGTCAGCCCGGCAATCGAGAAGCTCACCGGTCCGCACGGTCTCCAGAGTCTGAATCTGGAAGAGACCGATCTTGATGATGACGGACTGGCGCACATCTGCAAGACGTTTCCGAATCTCACCTCCCTTCAGCTCGGGGAAGACCTGCGGATTACAACCACAGGACTTCAAGCTATAAGCAACCTGCGCAAACTGCAGCTCATTGATCTAACCGGAGTCCCGGTCGACAGACAGGCTCTCCGGGCGATTTCAGAAAACGGCAAGATCAACAGGCTCTGTCTCGATCGTTGTGGTATCACCGACGATGACCTCCCGGCTCTGCGCTCCCTTCCTCTCTACTCACTGTCTCTGCGGAGGACGAATGTGAGCGACAGAGGTCTTGCCGGTCTTTCCAGCATGAAGAGCCTGAAATATGTCAGTGTCAGGGGTTGCAAGAATGTCACCGAAAAGGGCTGTGCCGCTCTCGCGAAAAAGCTGCCCGGTCTCACCGTCGTGCTTGTCGACAGAGTGGGCAAGCGCAAAAAAGACAGGGCGATCATCGAATCGATCATGGAAGAAAACAATATGGAAGAAGAATAAGAAGAAATGATCACATTTCAGGCCTGTTAAAATGGTGAGTTCGGGACTTCAAGAACCCGCCTTATCGACATGGAACCTCAGAAGAAGCCCAAATCCACCAAGCATCGGGAGCAGCCTGTAAACATAGGCGTCCTCGAAGCCTGCCTGATCGGACTGGTAGCAGCCCTGGGAGCGGTTCTTCTCAAAAATGGCGTCGGGCTCATCGGCTCACTGCGCGTCGCCGCGGCCGGCGAGCATCCTTACTACCTGCCTCTTTTCGGTCTGGCGGGCGGCACTGTAGCCGGCCTGCTCATGCAATACATCGTCCCGGAAGCCAGCGGCAGCGGCATCCCCCAGACCAAAGCCGCTCTCAACGGTGTGCCCATGCCCATGGGTTTGCGAGCCGCCACGGTCAAGCTCCTGGGCTGCATAGCATCCCTGGGCTCCGGTCTCTCTCTGGGTCGAGAAGGACCGACAGTGCACGTGGCAGCAGCCCTGTCCTCCAAGCTCAGCTCCTGGATACGCACCTCCCCGGCGCACCGCGTGCAACTGATCGCCGCCGGTGCCGGAGCCGGTCTCGCGGCAGCCTTCAACGCTCCCCTTGCCGGTGTGCTCTTCGTTCTCGAGGAGCTGCTCCAGAAAATGTCCGGTCTGGCTGTCGGCACCACCGTAGTCGCCTGTTTCGTCGCTTCGGTGACCTCCAGACTGGTAGGTGTGCACTCGCTCGATGTCAACTTCTCGGAGCTGGCGCCCAAAGGCACATTTACTTATATTGACATTCCTTTTGTCCTGCTCCTTGGTGTCGCCGCCGGTGTCATCGGCTC